>CAJCJB010000156.1 GCA_903970545.1 Candidatus Saccharimonadota bacterium
ATAACAGGTATTGCAGGAAGGAGGTAGTTTTGAAACAAAAACATGGAAACCATTCTTATAGCAACAGATATTTCAAATGCAGCGAACAATGCTGTAGATTATGCGGTTGAACTAGCGAAGTTATTTAGGGCAAAAATTGTATTGGTAAATACTTATAATATACCTTATTCAACCTATGAGACAGGTGCTTCTGGAGATATACTAAATGTTATACGTGATGCATCTATGGGCGGGTTAGACCATTTAAAAAAGAGAATTGAACAGAACAATAAACATAACTTTGAAATAGAATGTTATTCTGATTTTGGGTTTGCCGAAGACATGATTATTGAAAACGCCAATAAGATTAATGCCGATTTAATTGTAATAGGCATAACCGGAGAGGGCGGAAAGATAAAAGAGAATATAATAGGCAGTACCGCTATTAAGGTTGCCAGAAATACAGATACTCCTGTTTTTATTATTCCTGCTGATGTGAAATATCATCCCATCAAAAAAATATCATTTGCCTGTGATTTGAATAAGACCGAAGAAAGCGATTTAATATATGTAAGCAGGTATTTTGGTAAATTGTTTAACGCTGAGCTTGAAGTTGTAAATGTGGAAGAACCGGGTGAAGAGTTTACCGAAGAAAAATCTAAAACTTATGCTGTACTTAATAAGAAGTTAGAGACGATAGCTCATAAAAGTGTTTTTATAACGGAAAAAAATGCAGGTAAAGCACTAGAAGATTATTTTAATGATCATCCTACTGATTTAATAATGATCAATCCAAGAAAGCACAATCTGTTTCATAATTTATTTAGTCATAGCATTTCAAAGGAATTAGCGTTTCATAGTAAAGTTCCCTTACTTTGTATACATTAATCTACTTTACTAATTAACAAAATTTTATGCAGGAAGAAAATAATCATTTCGAAAAACTTACCGATAATATAAAGGAATACGTAAACACGCGTTACGATTTAATTACGCTTAAACTGACTCAAAAAATAGCTAACATAGGCTCTCAAATAGTAGCTATTATTATAATAGGCACGGTATTAAGTATGTTTTTATTATTTGTAAATATATCCATAGCTCTTTACCTTTCCTCTGTACTAAATAATAACTACGCAGGCTTTTTTATAGTAACGGGTTTTTATTTGTTGTTACTACTCATCTTTATAATTGGCAAAAAGAGACTTATCCTCACTCCTATAAGCAACTTTATTGTAAAACAAATTCTACATGATGAGCAAGCCTAAAATACATAGTTACGAAGAACTTACCCTTCGAATTAGCGAGCTTAGTAATTTGAAGGAAGTGCAGGAAGCTGAACTAAGGAGAAATGTTAGAGAAACCTATGAGCATTTTCTTTTAAAGAATATCCTAAAAAGAACGGTAAAAGATTTAGCCCATGATGAAGAGTTTATAAATGACGGATTTAAAGCAGTAGCTAATTTTGTAATAGGTAAACTGTTTGATAAAAACAGTTCTGTAAAAAAATTCGTAACATCCATTCTGTTAGAAAAGCTGATAACACCTCTTATAAAAAATAGTAAGGATAAGATAGTTTCCTTTATTACAGATTTATTTGCCAAGCACGGTAATAAGGAGTAAGTCAATTTATTGTCTCTAAACTGACTAAAGTCATTTTTCCATTTAGGTAGTATTTTTAATTTGGTGGTTTGCATAAAGCAAGGTTATTAAACGTAAAAAATGGCTACATTAGACGCTCAAAAAAAAATTGAATTGGAAAGTTTAGATGCGCTTTTTGAGCATGCTACCGAGGGTATTATTATTACCAATCAAAAGGGGGCTATAGTTAGGGCTAATCCAAGCTCTGAAAGGCTTTTTGGCTATGAAAAGGGTGAACTGCTTAATAAAACAGTAGAAGAGCTGGTGCCTACTCGTTATAAAGAACATCATGTAAAAAACAGAGAAGGATATAATAAGAATCCGCATGCAAGGGCTATGGGTAAAAATATGGACTTGTTTGCTAAAAGAAAAGACGGCAACGAGTTTCCGGTTGAGATAAGTCTTTCGTATTATAAAAAAGGGGAAGAACAGTTCGTTATTGCTTTTATCATTGATATTACCGAGCGCAAAAAACATGAAGAAAGTGTAAAAAAGCTAAATACAGATTTAGAAAAGAAAGTACGCGAGCGTACCCATGTGTTGCAGGAAGCTTTGATAGAGCTAGAAAGCTCTAAACAACAACTAAGCGAGGCTTTGGCAAATGAAAAAGAATTGAATGATATGAAGTCGCGGTTTGTTACCATGGCCTCGCACGAGTTTAGAACGCCGCTTAGCACCATACTTTCTTCGGTATCACTTATAGGTAAATATACCGAGGCAGATGATGATGAAAAAAGACAAAAACATGTGCAACGCGTAAAATCTGCTGTTACAAACATGACGCTTATATTGAATGATTTCCTTTCTGCCGAGAAACTGGAAGAAGGAAAAGTATTTGTAAAGAAAGAAGATGCCGACATACAGCATATAACCAACGAAGTGCTTACCGAAATAAACGGCATATTAAAACCCGGGCAAAAGGTTAATTACACGCACGAGGGCAACACGCATGCATTAATAGATAAACAAATGCTGCGCAATATACTGTTGAACTTAGGCTCTAATGCCATTAAGTTTTCGCTGGAAAATAAACCTATTGAAGTTCTGACAAAAGTTACTCCTAAAGAAATTGTTATTAAAGTTACCGACCACGGTATAGGAATACCTAAAGAAGAACAGGCACACATGTTTGAACGTTTTTTCCGTGCAAAAAATGTAACCAACATACAGGGCACCGGCTTAGGTTTAAATATTGTAGCCAAATATTTAGAGGCTATGAACGGAAGAATTGAATTTAAAAGCGAATTAAATAAAGGCACCACTTTTACAGCAACCATTTTGAACGAATAAAATAGGATTATGAAAAATATATTATTAATAGAAGATAATAAAGACGTACGCGAAAACACCGCAGAGATTTTAG
>CAJCJB010000157.1 GCA_903970545.1 Candidatus Saccharimonadota bacterium
CCCTACACGACGCTCTTCCGATCTTGCTTTGGATTTACGCTTACGTGCAGAACGTGTCGAAATGAATGTAGATAATTCGGATAAGAAACTATTACCAGGCATGGTTGCTGAAGTAAGTATTAATTTACCGGCAAAAGACAGCACTTATATTGTTCCAAGAACAGCCGTCGTAAACTCTGCTGAAGGAGTTTATGTGATCAAGGTCGTGAATGCGAAAACAGAAAAGGTGACAGTGAAAAAGGGGCGTCAGATAAAGGATAAAATGGAAGTATTTGGGTTACTTGCCAGTAATGATATTATAATTGCCCAAGCACATGAAGAAATAAAAGACGGCACAGATATAAAAGTTAGATAATATAAACACTCACTAAAAACATCATATTATGGAAAACCACGACAAAAAAGAATCAGGATCATGTAAGCTTATTGATTCAAAAGGAGATAAAAAAGAAAATGAGCTATCACTACAAGAAAATAAATCCATGAAGCCTAACGAGAAGAAGTCTAAACCATGGTCGGTATTAGGGAATGATATTTATTGGGTATAGTCTTAACTTTGCAAGACACTTTAAATCATATTTTTAGTTCAACTAATAAGAAATCGTATTATTTAAAAACCAATAATTATGACAATGAACAACATGAAAATTAAAAAGACCTTTAGCATAAATGGCGAAATGACTGTTAACCGTTTAGGTTTTGGAGCCATGCGTATAACCGGTAAAGGTGTATGGGGGCAACCTGAAAATAAAAGCGAAGCATTAAAAGTTTTAAAGCAATCTGTAGAACTTGGTGTAAATTTTATAGACACAGCAGATAGCTACGGCCCTCATGTTTCTGAAGAACTAATAGCTGAAGCCCTTCATCCTTATCCAAAAGATTTGGTAATTGGCACTAAAGGAGGTTTGCTAAGGTCGGGTCCTAATGAATGGTCGGGAGATGCCAGCCCTGCGCATTTAAAAGAGGCTTTAGAAGGTAGTCTTAAAAGATTAAAATTAGATGCTATAGATTTATATCAACTACATCGTATAGACCCAAAAGTACCGGCAGAAAAAACATTTGAATTCTTGAAGCAAGTACAAACGGAAGGAAAAATTAAACACATAGGGTTATCAGAAGTAAGTGTTGAGGATATTAAAAAGGCACAACAATATTTCAACGTAGTATCTGTACAAAACATGTATAGTGTTGATAATCGTAAATGGGAAGCTGTTCTTGAATATTGCAATCATAACAAAATAGCTTTTATACCTTGGTATCCCCTTAGTGCTGGTAATATAGAGAAAGTAGAAGTTTTGGGTAAAATTGCAAAGCAATACAATTCCAGTATACATCAGATAGCATTAAGTTGGTTGCTTCATCATGCGAATAATATCTTATTAATACCTGGCACATCGAGTGTAAAGCACTTAGAAGAAAACATGAAGTCTGCTTCTATTCAACTTACAGATACTGATCTAAAGGAACTTGAACAGATAAGCTTGAAAAAGTAAATTTATTTAGCATGGTTCAGAAAACAATGCCAATATATAGTATAGAGAATTATAATTACTTTGGTAAGGAGTCTGATTTTTACATCAATACCTTTTCAGAGCACATAAAGCAACACGATTTCATCCATACTCCTCATAAACATGCTTTTTATTATGTGGCCTTTCTTATAAAAGGTACTGGCGTACATACGGTTGATTTTATAGACTATAATGTAAAACGCGGAAGTGTATGTTTACTTTCACCAGGGCAGATCCATAGTTTTGTCTTATCGGAGGAAGCAGAGGGATTTATTTTTTTTCATACCCAAAGTTTTTTTGATTCTCATCCTTCTGCAAAAAGAGTAAAGGAATATTCTTTCTTTTCTTCCATCTCTAACCCTTCCAACATGACGTTGGATAATAAATTTATACCAAGAGCAGAAAAGTTATTTACAGAAATGTTGAAAGAGTACAAACATGATTATCTGTCTAAGTTTCAAAAAATTCATGTACTAATAGAGCAATTATATATCGACCTGTCAAGGTTATATTTGCCACAAGAGCAGACAAATAAACAAAACCAAAGTTATTTAACGAAAGTACGAAAACTGGAAGATTTGATTGAAACAAATTTTAAAGAAATAAAATCACCAAAGGAATATGCCAAATTAATGTTTATGACAGACAGGCATTTAAATAGAATGTGTAAAGAGGTTTTAAACAAAACTACTTCCGAGTTGATTACTGATAGAATTATTCTTGAAGCCAAACGATTGTTAACTTACTCGTTTTATTCTAATTCTGAGGTAGCGGAACAATTGGGGTATCCAGACATATCTTATTTTTCACGTTTATTTAAGAAGAAATGCGGTAAAACGCCGGCAGAATTTGCAAATTCTATTAGTAATAACTCTAATTACAAAACACTTGCCGTTTCAGCCTAAAGAATTACAATAATTAATTATGAAACAATAAAGAAGAAAAAAAATTTGAATTAAAATATACCGAATGGTATAATTAGGCAATATGGAACAGGAACTAATAATATCATACAAGAAAATAAATAAATCATAACAAAATGAAAACCATCAAAGAAAATCACTTCGGGATGAGTACTATCATGGCCTTTGCATTAATTCCCTTGTCAGGATTTGCGACAGATATATACATCCCTTCGTTGCCTTCAATGGCAAATGAACTGCATGTTTCAAGTTCTGATGTACAACTAACCCTAATCCTCTTTATGATAAGTGGAGGTGTCAGCCAGTTATTTGTAGGAGCCATATTAGATAGCTTTGGGCGTTTCAGGATTGGTTTAGGTTCATTATTCATATTTGCAATTGCCTGTTTTGCCATCTCACTTTCAAGTAATATTTACACGATTTATTTAATGCGTATTATACAAGGCATAGCTGTTGCATTAATAGTGGTTAGCAAAAGAGCCTATTTTGTTGATATTTACTCCGGGGATAAATTGAAACACTACGTCAGTCTTTTTTCTATCATTTGGGCATCAGCACCAATAGTAGCACCGTTTCTTGGAGGGTATTTACAATCATCTTTCGGGTGGAGGTCTAACTTCTATTTTTTAGGGGGTATTACAATTATTCTTGCTATTCTCGAAATTGCTTATGGTGGAGAATCGTTAAAAGTATTCCAGCCCTTCAAGGCAAAATCAATAATTGAAGTTTATATCTCTAAAATCAAAACTCAAGACTTTACTATTGGATTGTTCATTTTGGCTCTTAGTTATTCGCTTTTATTTTTATATGGTATGACTGCACCCTTTATCATTGAACATGTCTTTCATTATTCACCTGTAGTAACAGGATATTGTTCCTTACTTTCGGGAATAAGTCTTATAACCGGTGGAATAATATCGAAGGTGCTGATCGATAAACCTCTATTGAAAAAAATAACTGTTGCTTTTACACTTGAACTATTTCTTGCATTAGTTATGATAGGTGCTTCTTCCTATGTGTCTAATTTATTTACCCTTATTGCCTTTACATTAATAATCCACCTGTTAGCAGGTTTTACATATAATACTTTTTTATCCTACTGTTTAGGCAGGTTTTCAAAAAATGCAGGTATGACGAGTGGAATCACAGGAGGAGCCAGTTATATTTTGACTTCCCTGATTTGCTATGGTATCGTTAGTGTAGTTACGATAGAAAGCCCTTTATTACTTGGATCTACTTTTTTGGGAATTATTTTAACCCTTATGGTAGCCCTTATTCTTTTCAAAAGGCATAAATACAATTCTGAGTTTAAAAGTATATCACCAAGTGTACTAACTACTATTCAGAAAGTTACCGTTAAGTGTTAAAAAATAAAAATAATTAAAAATATAATATACCGATTGGTATTTTTTATTTACATTTGTATCGGAATTAATAAAGTAAAATGTCAAAAGCAGAAAACACAAAACAATTTATAATTGAAAAAGCCTCTCCAATCTTTAATAAGAAAGGCTACGCAGGAACTTCTTTGACAGATTTAATGGAGGCAACCGGTCTTACTAAAGGATCTATCTATGGTAATTTTGAAAATAAAGATGAAGTTGCCATTGCAGTTTATAAATATAATGTCAAAGCATTAGGTAAGAGGCTCGATGATGCTATGAATCATAAAAAAACAGCTTCAGATAAATTAATCGCTTTTACAGATTACTATCGTACCAACTGGAAAGGTACATTTGAAAGAGGTGGTTGTCCCATATTGAATGCTTCTGTTGAAGCTGATGATAATTTACCGTTTCTGAAAAAAACTGTTCAGGAAAGCGTAAAAAATTGGGTAACAAGAATTAGTAAAATTGTTGATGAAGGAAAGCAAAATGGAGAATTTAAAAAGGATATATCAAGTTTGGAATATGCTTACTCTATTATTACCATGATAGAAGGAGGAATTATGCTTGCCAAAATTGAAAACAATCCAAAGCTTCTATTTTTAGCTTTAGATAGAATAGTCACAATAATTAATAAGGAAATAAGAAAGTAAAAAAATTTAAACCAAAATATACCGAACGGTATAATAAAAAAACAAAAACCATGGAAGAAGTATTTATAGTATCTGCAAAACGCACTCCGATAGGAGGTTTGCTTGGAAGTTTAGCACATTTATCGGCTACTCAGTTAGGCGCATTAGCTATTAAAGGTGCTTATGAGAGCATTGGGTTAGACCCATTACTTATTGACAGCATTTATATGGGGAATGTGCTAAGTGCCAATTTAGGTCAATCACCTGCAAGGCAGGCTGGCATTTTCGGTGGCATCCCAAATGAAAAGGACGCCACAACTATTAATAAGGTCTGTGCGTCAGGTATGAAAGCTACCATGATTGGGGCACAACAAATCCAACTTGGCTTAGAAAATATTGTTGTAAGTGGGGGCATGGAAAGCATGAGTAACGTACCTCACTATACTATGCTCAGAAGAGTTAATAAATTAGGTGATACAACTTTAATTGACGGCATGATAAAAGATGGTTTATGGGATGTGTACAATAATTTCCACATGGGAAGTGCTGCCGAACTGGGAGTTAAAAGGTATGGATTAACTCGTACTATGTTAGATGACTATGCTATTCAGTCTTATCAAAAGGCCGCTGCTGCAACTAAAAACGGGAAATTTAAAAATGAAATCATACCAGTAACTATAGAATCAAAAAAAGGCACTACAATAATTGATAGCGATGAGGATATTGATAAAATCATTTTTGAAAAGGTTTCAAACCTAAAACCTGTTTTTGAGAAAGGTGGTAGTTTAACAGCAGCTAATTCCAGCAACCTGAATGATGGGGCGGCAGCTCTAATATTGGTATCTAAAGAAGTTCTTGAAAAATACAATTTAACCCCTTTAGCAAGAATAATAAGTTATGCTGATGCTGCCCAAGCTCCCGAATGGTTTACAACATCCCCTTCCATAGCCATTCCAAAAGCTTTGAAACAAGCTAACCTTGGTTTAAAGGAGATTGATTTCATTGAAATCAATGAAGCGTATGCTTCTGTTATATTATCTAATCAACAAATCCTTGGATTGGATTTAGACAAAGTAAATGTATACGGTGGCGCAGTTGCCATGGGGCATCCCATTGGAGCATCAGGCGCAAGAATCATTACTACACTTATTTCAGCTTTAAAACAAGAAGGAGGGAAATACGGAGTAGCGGCTATTTGTAATGGGGGCGGTGGAGCTTCAGCCATAGTAATAGAAAACATATAATTAAACATAACTTAAAAAATAAAACCATGAAAAACACAAATCAAAACACCGTCCTAATTACCGGCGGAAGTGCAGGTATTGGATTTGAAATCGCAAAGCTATTATCTGAAAAAGGCAATCATGTAATTATTACAGGAAGGGATAAGGAGCGTTTAAAGAAAGCTGCTGCACAATTAAAAGTTGTAACGCCGATAAACTGTGATGTCAGCAAGGAGAAGGATGTGTATCTTTTAGTAAAAAGATTGCGTGATGAATTTCCAGCACTGAACATGGTTATTAATAATGCCGGAGTTGCTCTTGTTTACAATTTGGTCGATGAGGAAGCGAATGCTTTTAGCAAAGCAAAAGACGAAATGCTGACAAACTATTTTTCTGTAATTAGGTTAAATGAACTTTTGTTACCTCAATTAAAAAAACAAAAGGAAGCTGCTATCGTTAATACATCCTCTGTAGTTGCTTTTGTGCCTGGCATTTCTCTTCCAACTTATGCGGCAAGTAAAGCAGCTTTGCATTCTTATACACAATCCTTACGCCTTTCTTTAGAAGATACTAACATAAAGGTTTTTGAATTAATGCCACCATTAGTTAACACAGAGCTTTCTAAAGATATTGGTGGTGCAAACGGAATCCATCCTTCACAAGTAGCTCAAGAATTGTTTGATGCTTTTGAAAAAGACAAATATGAAATTCATGTGGGTAACACTGCTAATATGTATGAATTATTTCGTTCTTCTCCGTCAGAAGCTTTTAAAAGAATGAATCCAAAAAAGGAACAAGTACAAGTAACCAATTAAAAAAAGACAAACATGAAACACAGAATAGTTTTTGCTTTGATAATGGGTGCTATAACCACGGGGATAATTTCATTCACTCTAATTTCTGTAAATATTGGATTTACAGATAAATTTTATGCCATTTGGTTGCGATCATGGGGAATGGCTTATTTAGTTGTCGTCCCTTGTCTGCTAATTATTGCACCCAAAATACATGGCTTTGTAAATCTTATATTAAAAGAAAAACAAATTTCAAGTGAGCACAAATAACCATTTAGAAATATGACAACTTCATATTCAATATTCTAACGGAACTTGGAGGTAAAATTAAAATAGAAATATGGATACAAGTAAACAGTTACAAAGAGTAGCCATCGTAGGCTATAGTCGGATTCCATTCGCAAGGAATAATTCTACTTATGCAGAAGTTGGTAACAGAGAAATGCTGGAGGCAACACTTAATGGATTGGTTGAAAAATATAAATTACAAGGAGCACTGTTGGGTGAAGTTGCTGGAGGGGCTGTTATAAAGCATAGTTCAGAGGGTAATTTGATTCGTGAAAGTGTAATGAACACTGAGCTTAATCCTGCAACTCCTGCATGTGATTTACAACAAGCCTGCGATACAGGGATTGAAGCAGCTATTTATATAGCGAATAAAATAGCATTAGGACAAATAGACTCTGGTATTGCAGCAGGGGTAGATTCTACCAGTCAGGTACCAATCATCTTCAGCGATAACTTTAGAAAAACAATATTACAAATACAAAGAAGCAAAACCATACTTCAAAAATTAAAAAATATCTTTCGATTAAGCCCAAAAGATTTTATTCCTGTTGTGCCCAGTGCAAATGAACCAAAAACCGGATTATCAATGGGTGGGCATACTGAATATACTGCTAAATATTACAATATATCACGTCTTGATCAAGATGCCTTTGCAATGGAAAGTCATCAGAAAATGGCAACAGCCTATGATGAGGGGTTCTTTAATGATATGATAACACCATTCATGGGACTGGAAAAAGACAATAATCTTCGCAGAGATACAAATATGGAAAAGTTATCTCACCTTAAACCGGCTTTTGATAAAGAACATGGTTCTCTTACCGCAGGTAATTCAACACCATTTACAGATGGTGCTGCAAGCGTGCTTTTAGCAAGCGAGCAATGGGCCGCAGAACATGGATTACCTGTTTTAGCTTATATAACCTTT
>CAJCJB010000158.1 GCA_903970545.1 Candidatus Saccharimonadota bacterium
TACAGATGAAAAAACACTAAATCAGTTAAAAGAAAACCAACAAATACTGTTTACCTATTGCAATGAAGAAGGAATGGCTACTACTGATGCAAACCCTAACGGTTCTGTAGAGAATATTGCTGGAGTATGCAACGCAACAAAGAATGTGTTTGGCATGATGCCTCACCCTGAGCGTGCTGCTGATGGAGAATTGTTTAATGAAGATGGTAAGCTTATATTTAAATCTATCATTCAATCATTTCAGACTGTAACCAGCTAAGCCATTTTTGGTTTAAAAAGCAATCTTGATTAGATTTTTTTTATCCGCAAAAAAACCTATTTTTGCAACCCTATAAATTTTAACATGTCAGAAGTAACTGAAAAAACTACACAAAGTCTTGATGTTGAAGAGCAATTTGACCGCCTGCAACTGTTTTACGAGAACTATAAAAAGCAAATAGGCATTGGCGGAGCCATTGTATTAGGCGTTGTTGGTTTATATTTAGCCTTTACCATGTATTATATCCCTACTAAAGATGCTGAAGCGCAAGCAGAAGCTTTTTATGCTGAGCAATATTTTGAGAAAGATTCTTTTAACTTGGCTATTAACGGTGGGAAAACAATTCGTTTAGCCGATGGTACAGATAAAACGATTATGGGTTTCCAACAAATTGCCGATGAATTTTCTTTTACCCCAACAGCTAACTTAGCTCATTATTATTTAGGAGTATCTTATTTACGCACCGGTAAATTTCAGGAAGCTATTGATGAGTTTGAGAAGTTTACTACTAAAGATGTATTGCTTAGTTCTGTTGCTATTGGTGCTATGGGGGATGCTAACATGGAGCTTAAAAAAACAGATGAAGCCATCAAATACTATTTAAAAGCTGCTGATAAAAAAGGTAATGACTTTACATCTCCTATTTATTTAAAGAAAGCGGGTTTTGCTTATGAAACTAAAGGAGAATACGCTGATGCAGTTAAGTTGTATGAGCGTATAAAGAAAGAATATACCAAAAGTACCGAAGGGAGGGATATTGAAAAATACATTACCCGCGCCAAAATATTAGGCAACCTGTAAGTTTTCCGTAATTATTTAACAAGATTAACACGTTTCATTCTGAAATAATAATCAGGAATCTGTTACTTGTTTCTAAAATATCGCTAAAAATTTTACCGTTAATTTGTTAAAATAGACCGCTTAAAAAATAGATTATTACAGCCTGTTTAAAATACTATTTTTGTGCCTCTGCTAAAATCTCTGTGAGAAAAACAATCATACTCTTTGCATTCCTAATATGCAGTTCAGTTTCAGTAAAAGCCCAGCTCGCTAATGTACGTGGATTTGTATACACTAAAGATAATGGAGAACCTGCTCTTTTTACTAACGTATACTTAAAAGGTACTACTATGGGAGGAGCAACTGATATAAACGGCTTTTTCAATATTACAAAAATTAAACCGGGTACCTATACCTTAGTAGCAACTTATCTAGGCTATGATACTATTTATGAAACTATATCGGTTACTGCCAATCAAATATTCAGTAAGAAATATTACCTAAACAAGTCTTCTATACAGCTTACTGAAGTAGTTGCTACGGGAGAACAACAGGCAAAAAAAGAAAACACGCAAGTATCTGTAATGCGTATAGATCCTGCAGAGATTAAAAAACTACCTAGCGTAGGTCAGCCCGACTTAGCACAATACTTACAAGTGTTACCGGGTGTAACTTTTACCGGCGACCAAGGTGGTCAATTATACATACGCGGAGGTTCTCCCGTACAAAACAAAGTGCTGTTAGATGGTATGATTATTTACAATCCATTCCACTCTATTGGTTTATTTTCAGTGTTTGATAATGATATTATTAAGAATGCAGATGTTTATACAGCAGGTTTTGGTGCAGAATATGGAGGCAGAACATCATCAGTTATGGATATCACTACCCGAGACGGGAATAAAAAACGTTTATCATCTAATGTATCTGCTTCAACCTTTGGTGCAAAAGCTATGATTGAGGGGCCTATTGTTAAACTGAAAGAAAATGGTAGTACAAGCATGTCATTTGTAGTATCGGGTAAAACATCTTATTTGCCTACCACCTCTAAGTATATTTATCCATATGCCGAAAGCTTTTCTAATCCATACGCAAACGGACAAACTAACCTGCCTTTTAGTTACAATGATTTGTATGCAAAAACATCGGTAAACTCAACCAACGGTTCTAAAATAAGTTTGTTTGGTTTCGATTTTAATGATGCCGTTAGTTATACCGGAGTAGCTACTTACAAATGGAACTCTGTTGGTGGTGGAAGCAATTTTGTTTTAATTCCAAGTGGCAACAATACACTTATTGAAGGTAACTTTGCTTACTCACAATATAAAATTAATGAGACAACTGCCACTACTCCGGAGAATAGCAGTACCATTGGAGGTTTTAACGGAGGTTTTAAGTTTACCAACTTCTTTGGAAGAAACCAGATTGTATATGGGTTTGAATTATTGGGCTATCAAAGTACCTTTAATTATTATTCCGGTTATGCTAATTTAGAAAACACACAGGTAGGTAACTCTACCGAAATTGCGGGCTATATTAAGACTAAACTTATATCACGTAATCGTAAGTTTATTTTAGAGCCAAGTTTTCGGCTGCATGAATATGCTACACTTAGTCAGATTTCTCCCGAACCAAGAGTTTCCGGTAAGTATAATATAAGTAATCGTATTCGTTTTAAGTTTGCCGGGGGTCTCTATTCTCAAAATTTAATATCAGCCAGTTCAGATCAACAGGTAGTAAATCTTTTTTATGGTTTTATACTAAGTCCTTCCAACTTACAAAGCTATTATACTAAAACTCCAAACTCTACAGATAGCACCCCTGTTACCAATAAAGTGCAAAGAGCGCAACATTTGGTTGGCGGCTTTGAGTTTGATTTATTTAAAAATATTGAAGTAAACATAGAAGGGTATGATAAACAATTTACATTCTTAACTAATACTAACCGTTACCAAATATTTAATACAGACCCACAGCATGTAGGTTATTATTCTGACATTCTAACACAGAGTTTTATTATAGAAACAGGTTACTCCCGTGGTTTTGATGTAACGGTGAAGTA
>CAJCJB010000159.1 GCA_903970545.1 Candidatus Saccharimonadota bacterium
TAAAATTAAAAGACAATCCGTACCAAACAAAAAAAATCCCGCCACTTGCGCAGCAGGATTTTTAATTTTTTCGTCATTCCGAACTTGTTTCGGAATCTATATTGATTGAAATGCTAAGCATGATGTATGCTTGTTGACCATTTATAGTCGTTTCTTGAACCTTTACGTAAGCTTATCATAGTGTTACAGAACCTTACGTAACACTTTCATAAGCTTATGAAAGCTTAAAATAGTATACTGAAGCTCTTTCAGTTGCTTAATGCCCCCTTTTGGGTGGTGGTGGTGGGGTATAGATACCACCAAAAGAGGCTTATTTGCATGCTTTAGCGTTATATAGTGTGCTGAAATGTTGCAAGTAATCTACGTCATGTCATTAATAGCTTATGTTAAACTTTAAGAAGCTTATGTAGTGTTGTAATAAGCTTGTGAAAGCTTTAAATAGTTTTGTGTAATACGTTCAATAGCTTAGTTAATGCTTTAAGATGCTTATAAAAGGTGTTTTTATGTTGGTTTTGCTTTTGCTATATATATATAGTTTTTATATCTTGCTGCTTGGTTTATGAAAAGGCTTACGGTTATATTAGTTTTTATTGTTTTCACTTCTTGTTCTATACAGAAAAGATTGTACAACAAAGGCTTCTATACAAGTAAAACACAAACCACTAAACGGCCTGATATAAAAGACACAACGAAACCTATTTCTTTATTAAGCACTATAAAAAAAATTAAGAAAGATACCTCTTCTCTATTACTTGCGAAAATTCCCGAGGCAATAAATGCCAAAACAAACTACAGCACACCAATTCTAAATAAAAATGAAACCAAATTCATTGTATTAAAGCATTTAATACTTGAGAGAGATTCTGTTTTAAAGCAAAAATCAAATGAATACCTTACTAATAAGTTAGCAAAAAAGAGTTTTGCGTTGGGTTTAATTTCATTAATCTGTACCATAGGTTTCATTTTATATGTTACAGTACCAGCTGCAATTATCTTCGGAATAATAGCTATTAGAAAAGGAAGGAAAGCCATAGAACTAATGGGTAATGATGCGGAATTGAACAAGCAATACAGGTCAAAAGCTATAACGGGAATAAAGCTTGGAATGTCCTTCTTTATATTTCTTTTAACGTTGGTTCATATTGCTCTTATAGTTGGTATTGCTTATTTAGCACTATATGGATTTTTATACTTTGCCTTGAATCATGGTGCAGTTGCTACTCCTTTAATAATCGCTATAGTTTTAGGTTTATGCATCGTTTTCGGGGTTGTAATGCTTTATCTTTTCCTACTTAAAAAGATTATTAAACTTATTCCCCATAAAAAAGCTCCTTTGTAAATGTTTCGCGTTAGGGATTGCAGCAAGCTGCCATGCAGTGCGTAAAGCCCGACGGCGTAACCGCCGGAACGCCCTTATTAACTTATAATTATTAAATTTGCCCCTTAATTTAAGCGGATGATTGAGAAACTTGCCAGCATAAAGCAGCGTTATATAGATGTAGAACAAAAACTATCTGACCCCACGGTTATTGCCGATATGAGGCAGTTTAAGAAACTGAATATAGAGTACCGCCAGTTAGAGCCCATCATCAACATATTTGAAGAATATAAAAAAGCACTGGATAATATAGATTCTGCCAACGAGATTTTAAAAACCGAGAAGGATAAAGATTTCTTAGAGATGGCAAAAGCCGAGCTGGAAGAGAACAGAGCGCTGGAAACAAAACTGGCAGATGAGATACGGATTATGCTTATTCCTAAAGACCCTGAAGATGCCAAAAATTGTGTGATGGAATTGCGTGCGGGTACGGGTGGAGATGAAGCCAGTATTTTTGCGGGAGATTTATATGAAATGTATCGCCGGTATTTTGAGAAAAAAGGTTTTAAAGCTGAGGTGGTAGATATGAGTCCGGGTACGATGGGTGGTTATAAAGAGATTATTTTTAATGTGAGTGGTGAAAATGCTTACGGTACTTTGAAGTTTGAATCGGGTGTGCATCGTGTACAACGAGTTCCTGCTACCGAAACACAGGGCAGGGTGCATACATCGGCAGCAACACTTGCCGTATTGCCCGAAGCAGATGAGTTGGATGTGGAGTTAAAAGATTCTGACATTACCATGGCTACTGCACGAAGCGGTGGTGCAGGCGGACAAAACGTGAATAAGGTAGAATCTAAAGTTATTCTTACACACCATCCAACAGGTATTGTGGTTACTTGTCAAACCGAACGTTCTCAATTAGGTAACAGAGAAAAAGCGATGAACATGCTTCGTACCCGCATTTATGATGCGGCTTATTTAAAACGTATGGAAGAAGTTACGGCAAAACGTAAAACAATGGTTAGCTCGGGTGATAGGTCGGCGAAGATTAGAACGTATAACTATCCTCAAAACAGAATTACCGACCATCGTATAAATCTTACTCTATATAACCTTACCGATTTTATGAATGGAGATATACAGGAAATGATTGATGCCCTACAGTTTGCCGAAAATGCCGAGAAGATGAAAGAAGGCGGAATAATATAATACATATATATAGGTATGTCAGACGAGATAATCATAAGCGGAGAAACTAAAGAAGAAAAATACATTTCTCTGTTGCCCCAACTAAAAGCTTTGGTAGAAGGTGAAGAAGATATGATTGCTAATCTGGCAAACATAACCGCTGCCTTAAAACAAACCTTCGGTTTTTATTGGATAGGTTTTTATCTGGTAAAGAAAAATGAATTGGTGCTTGGTCCGTTTCAAGGCACGTTGGCTTGCACACGTATTGCATTAGGAAAAGGCGTTTGTGGCACCGCTTGGAAAGAAGCCAAAACCATTATAGTAGATGATGTAGATAAATTCCCCGGTCATATTGCATGCAGCTCGGCTTCCAAATCAGAAATTGTGGTTCCTATATTTGATACACATAATAAAGTAATAGCAGTACTTGATGTTGATGAAGATAAATACTCTTGTTTTGATGAAACAGATAAACTGCATTTGGAAAAGATAGCAGCACTTGCTACAAGCATTATTAATCATCATTAATAAATGATTTCTAAGAAGGCTCTTTCTATATTCACTCCTATACTCGTTATTATTTTTCTTACCCGTTGTGCACAGATAGGAGTTTTAACCGGTGGTAAAAAAGATAAGACACCTCCTCAATTAATATCGGTTGTTCCGCATGATACTTCAACTAACATCCCAATCAAAGACTTGAAGATTACTTTTTTGTTTGATGAAATGATAGACGTGAAAAATGTAAGCAAATCATTAGTCATAAATCCACAGATGGATAACACACCTTCTATTAGAGCAGCCGGAAAGAAAATGGTTGTAAGTTTTGATGATGACTTACAACCTAATACTACTTATCAGCTTCAGTTTGGGAATTCATTAGTGGATGTACACGAGGGTAACAAATACAAAAACCTTACCTATATATTTAGTACGGGCGGTATTATAGATACCAATACGGTTAGCGGTACGGTAACAGATGCATTTACTTTTAAAACGATGAAAGATGTATCGGTTATGTTGTTCTCCGATTTAAGCGATACGGCAGTTACCCGTTCGAAACCCGATTATCTTGTTAAAACAGATTCGTTGGGTATGTATTCGCTTTCTGCCATCAGACCCGATACCTATCAGATTGTTGCCATTACCGATAAAAATAAAAGTAAGACATACGATGCAGGAGAAGCTATCGGGTTTAGAAATAGTCCTTTAATTATTACCGGAAAAGATACCGTAGATTTTAAAATGAGTACACCTAAAGGCAATAACAGTTTTATTAAAAAGAAAATACAATCCTTTTGGGGATACCATAAGTATATATTAAGTGATACTATACCTGATGCTTATATTATATTATTAGAAGATAGCAGTAAAAACCCGGAAAGAAATGCCGATAAGGATAAAATTGCTTACGAAACAAGAAACGATACGCTTGAAGTTTATTATAAAGATATCTATGATACAGAATTGAAGTTTGAGGTAAAAAGAAATCAAACTGTTATTGATACCGTTAAACTGGAAGTACCTAACCAGACAAAAGTGGATAGTACTATAAATAAGAATGGGAAAAAGATAAGGATGAGTGTAAATAAAGCAACGTATGGTAATAAGAATGATGATATATATATAAGCTTCTCCTTTCCTATAGAGAATACTATAGACCTGGATAAATGTCTATTGTTGCATGATGATAAAACAGAGAAAGCTTTAATTACTCCTGAGAATAAAAACGAAAACAATAATTTAGTTACTACCTACTTACCTGCTTATAAAAGAAGACTGCTTAATAAGTTGAAGGAAAGCAAAACATATACATTGATGTTTTTACCAAACAGCATAACAACTTATTGGGGCAAAACAAATGTAGATACCCTAAGAACAACTTTTAAAACATATTCTAATGATGATATAGGTACACTTAAAGTAAAACTAACCATACCTGATAGCATACATAACTACATTATCCAGCTTTTAGACTCAAAGGAAAAGGTACTTGATGAATATAGCGGATCGGTAAAAAAAGAAAACAACATTACCTTTTATAACCTTCCTTCTGCAGAATATTCTTTTCGTTTTATGAATGATGTGGATGCAAATAAAAAGTTTACACCTGCAAATTTTACAACACATACCCAACCCGAAGATGTTTTTATATATGATAAACTCGTTAAAGTGCCTGCCGGATGGGACGTTGAGACTGATTGGAATATTACTCTACAACCTTCAACTAGTAATTAATAAAATCATTTCAGCTTAAGAAAGATAAAACATTCTTGATGTTTTATTGAATGAAGAAAATATCTTCTTCGTTTTAAAAATATTTTTTTGTTCATCACGTTAATAAAACGATTTTGTTTTTTGTTTTTATTTTCATCACACAAAAACGTATGATGCTTTGAATGTATTGATTTTACAATACATTCAAGACACTTACACAATGTTATCGCTGAAACTTTATTTTCTATTGCATGTGGTAGCTTAAGGTAATTAACAATATCAACAAAAAAGTGTTGAAAAATATAACCATGCAATTCGCGTATAACTAAATTTATTTAGTTACTTCGTATCATATAAATCTCAAAAAACAAAAACCATGGCAAAGAAAGCAGCAAAAAAAGCAGCGAAAAAAGTTGTAAAAAAAGCAACTAAAAAAGCAGCTAAGAAAA
>CAJCJB010000160.1 GCA_903970545.1 Candidatus Saccharimonadota bacterium
TTTTTTTGTGCCGGAAATCTCAGCAAGCTCACCAAAAAACAAAACAGTTATTTCCATCTTTTTAATTACAGTTGGGGCAGTAAATGTACTTCTACTAATTCTCCTGCTTGAACATTTTCTTTTTCCAAGGGTAAATATATAAAAGCATCTGCATAGGCAAACGATTTCATGATAAATGATTCTTGTCCGCCCAGAGGCATTACTCCGTTAGGTTTTACTTCTGCTTTTAAATAATGAGCCAAGCCTTTTTTCTTATTTATATCTTTTAAAAGAGGTAGTTGAACAGAACGCAAAAACAAAGTTTCTTTGCCTTGCATTTTCCGCAAGGCAGGAAATATATACTCATATAAACAGGTAAGCGCTGCTGCCGGATTGCCGGGCAAGCCAAAAACAAATGTGTTCTTGTTCTTCCCAAAGAACAAAGGTTTACCGGGCTTTTGAGCAACTTTGTAAAACAGGGTAGTAGTGTTATTTTCTTTTAAAATATCGTGTACAAAATCATAATCGCCAACCGAAATACCGCCTGATATAAGCAACATGTCAGTATCCTGTAATGCTTTTGTAACAACGTCTTCTACGCTTTTTTTATCATCTTTTACAAAAAATAGGTTGTCTGCACGCAGGTTCATAATTTGCAAGGCTGCCTGTAGGGTAAAAGAATTCGATTCATATACTTTACCCTTTTCTAAGTGACTGCCAATTGTTTGAAGTTCGTTACCCGTTATAATTAAGGTAACTTTAGGTTTTCTGTAAACAACCACTTCTGTCAAACCTAATGCAGCTATAAACCCAATAACAGAAGGGTTAATTAATATGTCTTTACCTAAAGCAAGTTCTCCTTTTTTTATTTGCGCACCCGCTTTGCGGATATGCTCTCCTTTAGTTAATGCCGTTTCGCCGCATTCTATAAGAGCATCTTTTCTCATAACCTTCTCCTGCATAAGAACGCAATCACTTCCAGCAGGAACCATAGCTCCGGTATAAATACGCGCAGCTTCTCCGTCTTTTAATACAAGAGAGTGATTATCGCCTGCTTTAATCTCGGTAATAACTTTCCATTGTTTTTTTTCATTTGAAGAAAACTTTACGGCATATCCATCCACATTTGATTGGTTAAATGGTGGTAAATCAAGAGGAGTATATATGTCTTCTGCCAGACGACACCCTAAAGAATCTGTAAGTAGTACCTTAACAGACTCATTCAGTTCAACAATATTATTCAGAAGTATTGATTTAGCCTCTTCTACAGTAATCATACCCTTTGCTTAAATAAAAATAAGTTTTAGTGCGGCAAAAAATAACACAACTGCTAATATGTTTTTAAGCATAGTGTTGGTGGCTTTTTTGCTTCCATAATAAGCTCCCAGAAGCCCCCCTGCAACAGCTACCGCAAGCCACCAAAAAATATACGGAGGCCAGCTTACTTCCTGTCTTAATAAACCAATCATGCCAGAAATTGAATTAACCAAAATAAACAAAGCCGAAACAGCAGAGGTCTCTTTTAGGTTGCCCCAGTTAAAAAGTAATATAATAGGACTTAAAATAATACCTCCTCCTATGCCAATCATACCGCTTACAAAGCCTAATACTGCCCCTATTATAAGTCCGGTTACAAGCGGCAGTTGTTTGGTTTCGGTAATTTCTTTGCGGTTAAAAACACCCATAATCCGCAGGATGGCAAACAACAAACAAACACCTAAAATACGTTTATACCAAGTGGGATCTAAGTTTATAAAAGAACCGGCATAAGCCATAGGTACAGATATGAGCGCAAAGGGATAAAATAACTTCCATCGGAAATGCCCGTTGCGGTAATACTGGTAAAAGGCAATAGCCGAAACAAAAATGTTAAGCAACAATGCAGATGGTTTTACCAGTAAGGAGCTTACACCTATAAGCGTAAGCACGGCAATATAACCACTTGCACCGCCATGCCCCACTATCGAATAAAAAAAGGCAACTATAAAAAGTAAAGCTAAAATGCCGGTTTGTTCGTTCATGAACTGCTAAATTGCAAATGAATACCTGACGAATATACAAACGATAAGACTTCTATTAGTACTTTTGCATAAAATTTGTACTGGCAATGTTAACGGATACCTTCGGACGCAAACATAATTATCTGCGCATTTCGCTAACGGATGCTTGTAATTTGCGTTGTCTGTATTGCATGCCTAACGAAAAAATGGCGGTTACACCTTCATCTAAATTAATGAAGGTAGATGAAATAGTTGGTATCACTAAAGCTTTTGTAAAATTAGGTGTTACAAAAATAAGGTTAACGGGAGGTGAGCCTTTAGTACGTAATGATGCCAGACAAATAATTCAACAACTTTCTAAACTGCCGGTAGAGCTTACCACATCTACCAATGCGGTGTTGGTTAATGAGTATATAGATGTGTTTAAAGAAGCCAATATATCTTCCGTAAATGTTAGTTTGGATAGTTTAAATGCCGATGAGTTTTTTGTTATTACCAAACGTGGTGACTTTAAAAAAATACTGGGTAACATTTATTTATTGTTAGCCAATAACTTTAAGGTTAAAGTAAACATGGTGGTAGTTAAAGGTGTGAACGAACATGCTATACTTGATTTTATTAACTGGACAAAGGATTTTCCCTTAGATGTACGCTTTATAGAATTTATGCCTTTTGCTGAAAACAAATGGGATAGAAGCAAAGTAGTGTCTTATGTCGAAATGCTTGATGTGATTAGTACCTGCTATGCTTTTGAAAAACTGAGAGATGAGCCAAATGACACCGCAAAAAAATATCAGGTAAAGAACCATGCCGGAACTTTTGCTTTTATTACTACCATTACCCAGCCCTTTTGTAGCAGTTGCAATCGTTTACGATTAACCGCCGATGGCAAAATGAAAAACTGTTTATTTTCTCAGGGCGAAACAGATATACTGGGGGCATATAGAAGGGGAGAAGATATTAAGTCTTTAATTATCTCCTGTCTTAAAGATAAAAAAGAAGCCCTTGGTGGTAACCCCAACTTTGCTGTTACAGAAAACAGGAGTATGATTAAGATAGGGGGGTAAAAGCCAATAAATAAAAGGTTGAGTATTATTAGGTTTATTTACATAAACACAAGCATAAAAACAGTCCCCTTAGGTTTATTATCACTGATACTTATTTGCGCATTGTGTAGAGCAACTAAGTTTTTCACAATATATAAGCCTAACCCCGTGCCTTTAGCAGAACGGGTTTCTTCGTTTCCTATACGGTAAAATTTAGTAAACACATTCTCCTTTTCGTTGTCAGGAATACCTGCGCCGCTATCGGCTATAGAAATAACTGTTTTATTGTTTTCCTGTTTACCTGTTATTTCAATCGGAGTATTTTCGGGAGAGTACTTAATGGCATTTTCTATCAGGTTAGAAAATATGATAGAGAGTAATTGTTCATCTGCCTCTATAAACAAATTACTGTTATTCATTAATTTAATCCTTTGCTTGTGCTCACTAAAAGACTGCTCAATCAGGTTGTTTATAGTTTGAGTAATATTTACTTTTTTTAGTTGCAAAATGCTGCTCTCATTCTCTGCTTTAGATGCCAATAATACATTATCTATCATACGCAGTAAGCGTTCGTTATCTGCTAATGCTTTTTGAACTAAATTATTCTGAATAGTTTCATCAAGCTTATGCTTTTGCATGGTTTGTAGTTGCAGCTTTACAGATGCCAACGGGGATTTAAGTTCATGCGTTACCGATAATAAAAAGTTATTCTGCAAACGAATCAATTCGTTTTCTTTCTTTCGGGTGTTATATATTTTTAAAACGCCTAATGACAGCAATATTAAAAAAACAGTTCCCTCACCCACGTGCATCCATAGCTGATGATTCTTTTTGCGTTCAATCTCTTTAAAGTTTTCTTCCAGTAAATTCTTATCAGTAAAGTGCAGGGCAGATATGTTTTTTTGTTCTTCTGCTAACTGTCGGGTTTGCTTGGTTAGCAATACTTCCCACCACAAAAACTGTAGTACCACATATACTACTAGTGCATAAAACAACCAGGGTATTTTAGCTGTGGACTTCATCATGCTTGGGCATTAGTTTTTCTATACCGGTAAATATAGTCATAACATCTTTTACCGATTTTACATTTTGTATACTGATGTAAAAGCGCGCACCTTGTTCTTTAAGCGAACAGTATGCAGGGTTTTTCTGCGCGTATAATAAAATACTCTTAAAAGCTTCGGAGTTATAATACTCGCTTTCCTGCTTGCTAATGAAGTATGCCAGCATCTTTCCACTCTTCAGCAATAGTTTCTCAAAGCCAAGATACATGGCTCTTCTGCGCATGCGTATGGCATCTACTAAATTTAATACCTGTTGCGGCAATGGACCAAACCTGTCTTCTAAATTCTTTTGAAGCGTTTCTAACTCCTCTTCGGTTTGCGCTTCGTCTAATTGTTTGTAGGTATTTAAACGTTCGGTTATATTTTCAATGTACTTATCGGGTATTAGTAATTCAAAATCCGTTTCAAGTATGGTATCTTTTACAAAGGCTTTAGAGAAAGTTGTCTTTACCTGTGTTTCGGCTAACTGGATTTCCTGTGTTTGTTCTTTATACCAGCTTTCTTCTTTCAGTTCTTCTACTGCTTCATTCAGGATTTTCATATAGGTATCAAAACCCATATCGTTGATAAAGCCGCTTTGTTCGCCACCCAGCATATCGCCCGCACCGCGTATATCCAAATCGCGCATGGCAATCTGGAATCCGCTTCCTAAATCGGTAAACTCGGTTATGGCTTTTAAACGTTTCTTGGCATCACTGGTTAACGTAAGTAAAGATGGAACCAACAAATAACAGAACGCTTTTTTATTGGAACGACCTACCCTGCCTCGCATCTGATGCAAATCGCTTAAACCGAAATTTTGTGCATCGTTAATGATAATAGTATTGGCATTAGATATATCAAGGCCCGATTCTACAATAGTAGTTGCAACCAATATATCGGTTCTTCCTTCTACAAAATTAAGCATCACTTCTTCCAGCTTGTCTCCATCCATTTGTCCGTGCCCCACACCAACTTTTGCTTCGGGCAACAAACGTTGAATGATACCTGCCACCTCTTGTATGCTTTGTACTTTATTATGAATAAAAAAGGCTTGTCCGCCACGTGTAATTTCAAACTGCAAGGCATCTCGAACCAACTCTTCATTAAAATTATGCAACTCGGTTTGCACGGGATACCGATTAGGCGGAGGGGTTGCAATAACTGATAAATCTCTGGCACCCATTAAAGAGAATTGCAGCGTACGCGGAATAGGTGTAGCTGTAAGTGTTAACGTATCTACATTTTGTTTGATGAGTTTTAGTTTGTCTTTAGAACCTACACCAAACTTTTGTTCTTCGTCAATAATAAGCAGACCTAAATCTTTAAATTTAATTTGGTTGCTAAGCAACTTATGTGTGCCAACTAAAATATCTACTTTGCCTTCTTCTAATTTCTTTAGTGTTTCTTTTTGTTCTTTGGCAGATTTAAAACGATTCAAATAATCAACACGCACCGGGAAGTCTTTAAAGCGTTCGGCAAATGTTTTATAATGTTGTAATGCTAAAATAGTAGTTGGTACCAATATGGCTGTTTGCTTCCCATCGCAGGCGGCTTTAAAAGCAGCACGTATAGCAATCTCGGTTTTACCAAAACCCACATCACCGCAAACCAACCTGTCCATAGGATATGGTTTTTCCATATCGCGCTTTACATCGGCAGTTGTTTTTTCCTGGTCGGGTGTGTCTTCATAAATAAAAGAAGCCTCCAGTTCATTCTGCAAATAATTATCAGGGGCAAAGGCATGTCCTTTAGACGCTTTACGCTTGGCATACAGCTTAATCAAATCAAAGGCAACCTGCTTAACGCGCGTTTTGGTTTTTTGTTTAAGTGTTTGCCAGTGCGTAGAGCCCAGCTTATCCATGCGCGGCACCTGTCCTTCTTTGCCCGTGTATTTGGCAATGCGGTGCAGCGATGTAATACTTACATACACCGCATCGTTATCTTTATATACCAGCTTAACAGCTTCCTGTGTTTTATCGCCAACCTTTATTTTCTCCAACCCTGCAAAGCGACCAATACCGTGGTCTATATGCACCACATAATCTCCGGGGTTAAGGCTTTGCAGTTCTTTAAGCGTAAGCGCCTCGCCTGTTTTCTGAAACGATTGTGGTGCTTTGTATTTATGGTAACGTTCAAAAATCTGGTGGTCGGTATAGCAGGCTACTTTGTTGGTGTAATCAATAAAACCCTCATGTATGCTTAGGTGTATGGTTTCAAATAAATTTTCTACCACACGGTTGGTGTTCGAT
>CAJCJB010000161.1 GCA_903970545.1 Candidatus Saccharimonadota bacterium
TATGACTGCCACCGCCACCACCGCCTGCACGGGCAAAAATGTTTTGATAGAATAAAAAACAAATTGCGCTAAGAGCAATATGTGTTTTGTTGGCTGAGTTGTTTATCTTTTTCATACCTTTAAATTTGAAGCTATAATACAAAAAACTTTGCAAGCAGAAATAAATAAATTAGATTGAGAATATTTTTGTGAAAACAAGGCTGCAGTTTGCAATTTTAGTATGTTTGTATGGTTTGATTAATAAACAAAGATGGAGGCAAAAACAAGTGCTGAGGTTAGCAAGGTTTCTAAACTGGCTGAGAATATAATAGGTTCAGAAATTATTAAACTGGCTGCTGAGGTAAATGAAAAGATACGGAACGGGCAGCACGTTTATAATTTCACCATCGGAGATTTTAACCCCAAGTTATTTCCTATTCCTGCTGAATTAAAGCAAGCTATTTTAGATGAATATCTGGCAGATGAAACCAATTACCCGGCTGCTGATGGCATGCTGGTATTGCGTGAAGCTGTTTCTAAATTACTGAAAGAAAGAGCAAGTTTAAATTACGCAGTAGATGAAATTTTAATTGCGGGAGGTGCCAGACCGGTTATCTATTCTATTTTTAAAACACTGGTAGATGAAGGCGATACGGTTATTTTTCCGGTACCATCCTGGAACAACAATCATTACAGTTACTTAAATCACGCTAAACAGATAAAAATAAATGCAGATCCCGAAAGCAATTTTATGCCGACTGTCAAACATATTAAACCATATATACAAGAGGCAAGCCTTATTGCGCTTTGCTCTCCACAAAACCCTACGGGTACAGTATTTACTAAACAAGGACTAGAAGATATTTGCGACCTTATATTGGAAGAGAATAAACGCAGAGGTGAACATGCTAAGCCACTTTACCTGATGTATGACCAGATTTATTGGGCGCTTACGTATGGAAATACTCAACATTACAATCCTGTTTCGCTTCGTCCTGAAATGAGACCTTATACGGTTTTTGTAGATGGTATTTCAAAATCGCTTGCTGCAACGGGTGTGCGTGTGGGCTGGAGTATGGGACCCAAATTGGTAATAGATAAAATGAAATCTTTACTGAACCATGTGGGTGCATGGGCACCTAAAGCCGAACAAATTGCTACGGCCAAATACTTATCAGATTTAAAACGCTATGATTCCTTTTTGGCACTACAAAAACAAAAACTGCATCAGCGGTTAGATGGCTTTTATAAAGGGTTTACTCAATTGAAATCTGAAGGGTTTAAGGTAGATGTTATTACTCCTCAAGCTGCTATATACCTAACCATTCAGTTTGCCTTGCATGGTATGAAAACAGAAAGCGGACAGGTTTTGGCTACCACAAAAGATATTACCAAATATATTTTAGATGAAGCCTCTGTGGCTATTGTCCCTTTTTATGCCTTTGGTGCAGATGAGAATTCAAGCTGGTACCGTTTAAGTGTAGGTACCTGCAAAACAGAAGATATAGAAGGTGTAGTTACCAATTTAAGAAAAGCATTAAAAAAATTATCATAGCGCTTAGATGAAAAATCTTTATTGCATAATAATGGCAGGTGGGGTAGGCAGCAGGTTTTGGCCTATGAGTAAAACAGAGAAGCCTAAACAATTTTTGGATGTGTTGGGGACAGGGCAAACATTATTACAAAACACAACACATAGGTTTTCTAAACTATGTAAGCCCGAAAATATTTATGTAGTAACATCCGAGCTTTACAAAGATTTGGTCTATAAGCAACTCCCAAAGATTCCTAAAGAAAATATTTTATTAGAACCTTCGCGAAAAAACACGGCACCCTGTGTGGCATATGCCTCTTATAAGATTCATAAAAAAAACCCTGAGGCGGTAACGGTAGTTGCACCAAGCGATCATTTAATTACCAAAGAAGATGTTTTTATCAAAGCTGTAAAATCATGCTACAGCAAAGTAAAAGCAGAAGATTGTTTGCTTACTATAGGTATCAAACCCACCAGACCTGATACAGGTTATGGCTATATACAATTTGTAGAATCAACAGAGACGGAAAAAGATAACCGTATTAAGAAAGTAAAAACGTTTACTGAAAAGCCTGATGCCGAGATGGCAAAGTTCTTTATGAAGAGCGGCGACTTTTTATGGAATGCAGGCATCTTTGTGTGGAGCACAAAAAGTATTATTCACGCAATAGAAAAACATGAGCCTGAACTTGCCAATTTATTTAGGGATAATAATAATGCATATGGCACTCCTAAAGAAGCCGAGTTTATAAAGAACGCTTATATCTCCTGCAAAAACATTTCTATTGATTATGCCGTGATGGAAAAGGCAAAGAACGTGTATGTGCGTTCTTCAATTATCGGCTGGAGCGATTTAGGTACTTGGGGTAGTTTGTACGAACACATCAAACACGATAAAAATCGTAATGCTTTGGTGGGCAAAAACACCATGCTGTACGATACCAAAAACTGCATTATAAATGTACCTAAAGATAAACTGGTGCTTATACAGGGTTTGGAAGATTATATAGTAGTTGAATCGGAAGGAATATTATTGATTTGCAAAAAGCAGGACGAACAACAGATTCGTAATTTTGTGAATGATGTGAAAGTGCAAAAAGGCGAGAAATTCGTTTAAGTAAGTTGCCCCATGTTTATTGATACCCACACCCATCTGTATGCCGAAGAGTTTATAAGTGATATTGATGAGGTAATTAAAAAAGCCATCAATGCAGGTGTAGAAAAATTCTTTCTTCCTAATATAGATGCTTCTTCTATTGATGTGATGCATGCCTTGTGCAATAAATATCCTGTGCAATGTTTCCCTATGATGGGCTTGCATCCCTGTTCGGTTAAAGAAAATTACTTGGAAGAACTTGCTACTGCCTACAACTTATTAAAGACAAAAAAATATTTGGCCGTAGGCGAAATTGGTATTGATTTGTATTGGGATAAAACCTTCTACACCCAACAGGCAGATGTCTTTACCCAACAAATAAACTGGGCACTCGAGTTTGACTTACCCATAGTAATTCATTGTCGTAGTGCCTTTGATAAGATATATGAAATACTAACCGGCTTTAAAAAATTACCTAAAGGCATCTTTCATTGTTTTAGCGGAAACGAAGAACAGGCAAACAAAATAATTGAAGCCACTAATTTTAAACTGGGCATTGGCGGTGTGCTTACTTTTAAAAATAGCGGACTGGATAAAGCCATTGCCAATATTGATTTAAAGCATTTAGTTTTAGAAACTGACTCTCCTTACCTAGCTCCCATTCCTTATCGTGGCAAAAGAAATGAATCTTCCTACATACGCATTATTGCAGCTAAACTTGCCGAAGTAAAAAACTGTTCTATTAGTGATGTTGGCAACATAACAACCGCTAATGCTAAAGAGGTTTTTGGTTGGGATTAAATTCGTTTTTGTCATTTCGAGATTCATAATGCTTCTGGAAATATTGTACTTAATAATGAAAGTACAAATCCTGCCGCAGACTTATTACTGCAACATCCTTTATTGCGGCATTTATAATACCATGTCCCTCTGTTGGTTGCAATATATCCGGTTAAACCTTTTTCACAGCCTCAAGAGAGTCAAAACCCCAAGAGGTATAACAAGAATGAACCAATTTTTCATTTCAATATTCTTTTTTCTAACTCAAATAGGGTTTACTCAAGAACAGCAAAGGGTAATAGAAACAAGTACAAGGCGTGCATTTTTTGTTTAATATTTAGGCTTATTGATACAATGTTCACGCTGGTTGGTGCAACTAATGAGCATCGTAGTTGATGGAATAAGAATACATTTAACCCTGACCACAACCCTAACCTTGTTTATTTTATCAAAAGTATTATCTTCGCAGTCTAATTTAAAACAGATTACATGAAAAAAATTATTACAACAATTGCCTTAGCTCTCAGCTTTGGTACAAATGCGCAAATTATTAACGCCTACGCCGGAAACGGAACAAGTGGTTATATAGGTGATGGCGGACAGGCCACTGCTGCCGAAATTAATGGACCACAGCAATCGGCTTTAGATGCTCATGGCAATCTTTATATTGCCGACAGGTCGAACAACGTAATACGAAAAGTAACTTCTGCCGGTATAATAAGTACTGTTGCAGGTAGTTATACATTGGGCGCAGATTATACCGGAGATGGCGGACCAGCAACAGCTGCCCAGTTAAACTTTCCTAATGGTGTGACAGTTGATGGAGCTGGAAATATATATATAGCTGATAGTTATAATCATGCTATACGTATAGTAAATACAGCAGGTATTATTAGTACGTATGCAGGCGATGGTAGTGGCACCCAAGGCTATTTGGGTGATGGCGGACCTGCCACATCTGCACAACTTAACGACCCTCAAGCTGTGACTGTTGATGCGGCAGGTAACTTATATATAACCGATTCTAATAATAATGCTGTACGTATGGTAAATACGGCGGGTATTATTAGTACGTATGCAGGCGATGGCACAGGTAATGCAGGTTATATGGGTGATGGAGGACAAGCTACTAATGCTGAGTTAAACAATCCGGTAGGTATAGCAGTAGACGGAAGCGGAAATATATTTGTATCTGAATATGGAAACAGTGTTATACGTAAGGTAAGTAATACCGGCATAATAAGCACAGTTGCCGGTAATCAGGCAATGGGGGCAACTTATGGCGGAGATGGCGGGCTCGCCACAGCAGCTAATCTTAGTAACCCAATTGGTGTTGCGGTAGATGCAGCCGGTAATATATACGTTTCAGATTTTGGTAATTTTTGTATTCGTAAAGTAATGGCAAGCACAGGTATTATAAGTACCATTGCAGGAACACCTACATCTTCAGGATATTCGGGAGATGGCGGAGCAGCAACTTCTGCGCTATTAAATTATCCGGGTGGGGTTTCGGCAGATGCTTCGGGAATGTATTTATATATAAGCGACCTTGGTAATAATGCAGTTCGTTTAGTAAGCCCTTCTACAGCAGCTACTGTAAACTCTGCCACAATTTGTGCAGGAGGTTCGGCTACTCTAACAGCCAATGGAGCTACAACATATAGTTGGAGTCCTGTTACAGGTTTAAGTACTACTACAGGCAGTACTACGGTGGCTAATCCAACAGTTACTACTATTTATACAGTAACAGCTTCAAGCAGCACACAAACAGTAACACTAATGGATACTGTAACAGTAAATTCATTACCAACGGTAAGTGTTACCCTAAATACAGCTACCGTATGCGCAGGTACTATGGATACTTTAACGGCTAATAGCCCAACAGCAATATCTTATACATGGAGCACAACAGAAACAACTATGTCTGTTACTCCATCTCCTACGGTAACTTCTACCTATAGCGTAATGGGCACTGATGCAAATAATTGTATCAATTGGGCAACCGCTACCATTAATGTAAATGCTTTACCAACATTAACCATAACTGCTTCTGCCGGATTTAGTGTTTGCCCAAATACAGTTGATACGTTAAAAGCAAGCGGTACAGCCACTTCTTATACCTGGAACGCCACACATGCCATAACAGATTACACAGTACATCCGTTTAACAATACTACCTACACTTTAACTGGTGTTGGTGCAAATGGTTGTAAAAACAAACTAACACAATTAATTACTGTTTATCCACGACCAACACTTACTGTTACTGCAACTTCGGGTACTGTTTGCACAGGCAACTCTACTACGTTATCTACTACAACAGGTACTGTAACTGTTACTTCTTACTCTTGGAGCACAGGTGCAACAACCCCTACCATTTCGGTTAGCCCGGTATTAACATCTACGTATAGTGTAGAAGGTTTTAGCTCAGAGGGATGTGCAACCACAAAACATTATACCGTAACAGTTAACGCTTTACCAACTGTAACTGCAGCAAGTAATATGGATACTATATGTATTAATGGGACAGCTACCTTAACTGCAGGTGGAGCTTCAACCTATATCTGGAACACGAGCGCAACAACTGCAAGCATACCTGTAACGCTAACTGTTACTACAACCTATACTGTAATTGGTACTGATGGAAACGGATGCGAAAACATGGCTACTGTTACTCAATCGGTTTCTACTACTTGCTATGAAGGGATAGAGCAATATAATGGCAATAGTGCTAATGTTTCGGTTTACCCTAACCCTAACAACGGTAGTTTTGTAATTACCACTAATGAAAATGCTAAAACTATTATAGTAACCGATATATTGGGTAATGAATTAGTATCCATTAACCCTAAGGGTAATACAACTAACAACATTAACTTAAGTGCACAACCAAGTGGTGTTTACTTTATAAAAGTAATAGCTGGTAATACACAAACGGTTAAGCGTATTATTATTAGTAACTAAACTCCTTTTAGTTTACCAATTAAAGCCGCTCTCAAAACGAGTGGCTTTTTTATTTAGAGAAGGTGTTCTTTACTTAAAAGTATTGTTAACCTAAATTTAACATTGTGTTAAATTTATTTTACTACTTTCGTACTTAAATTACATCGACGAAAAATGTAATTTTATCTAAAATAAATGTGCTTTAACCAATTAAAAAACAAAAGAATTATGAAAAAAATATCATTATTTGCCATTGCATTAATGGCAGTTACAACATTTACATCTTGTAGCAAAAGCCGCACTTGCACGTGTACAACTACAGTAGCAAGCAATGAACCCGGTTATGTAGCCGGACCTTCTACAACTACTGTGAATGATTTAACAAAAATCAGCAAAAAAGATGCTGATCATATTTGTGTAAGCACTACTGATGTAGAAACAGAGACAGGAAGTGTTTATAACCAAACTACTACTACTACTTGTACCTTGAAGTAATTATTTAAACATTAAAAAAACAATTTAAAAAAGAAATAATATGAAAAAAATAAAATTATTCGCCATAACCGCTATTGCAACGGTAACATTTGCATCATGCTCAAAAAACCATACCTGTACTTGTACAAGTCTTAGTGCTAGCAATGCGCCTGGTTCTACCGCTCAGCCCACAATAACAGATGCTTATACTTATACTAAAGTATCTGAAGAAACTGCTAAACTAAACTGTCAGGCTGGTACTAATACAACTACAACACCAATACAAGGAGATTCTACGGGTACTACGATTACTAATTTTAATCAACATTATACCTATATTACTCCATACACAACTACCAATACTAGAACTTGTACATTAGATTAATATTTAATTAAGTATTTAGATTAATAACTCTTAGAGCCCTACAGTTTTGTGGGGCTTTTTATTTAGATTGATTATTTGTTTATCTACTATTTAGTATTGTTAATGTAAGAGGTTTTAATATCCATAAACTAATTTTACGATTAGCATGGTTTTGTTTATGTAATCACGGGTTACATAAGAAGACAGTAATTTAGTATCCCCATCATTTACATAACCTGTTTCGGTTTGAAGGACATTGTTCTTGTAATGCTTTTCGGTATATAATAAATCATTTGCGTCATACTCATAAGTTTCTTTCAATTCAATAATAGTAGAACTGGCATTAGAAGTATATTTTTTCTCTATCAATAAATTTTTATCATTATAGATAAAATCTGTTACCTGATTAATCCATGTAGCCACATAACTTTCATTATACTGTATAGGCTTTTGGGCAGTATTACAGGTAACGATCATCTCTTTAAACACCCTGTTTTCATCATTGAGATACTGTTGCTTATACTGTTTTTGAGATGAATTAATGTATTTATACTTCTCCTGAAAGTTTATTTGTTGCATACCCAACGTAAACACACTTTTGTCGGCATTTGCATTTGTTTCTTTACAGGATAGCAAACTAATTACCCGTCCTATACTGTCATATTTATAATAAGTAGCGTTATAAAAAGTACCATCATTAAAGCGTTTACCCATAAGGTTTCCTTTATCATCATAAAAGTAATTTGTAGATAAGGTATCAAATTCATAAATATTTTTAGAATAAGTGCCTCCACCATTTACCAAACGATTATGCTTATATGTTGGAGCAGTATAAAAATCCTTCTGAATAATCTTTTTAACAACAGTGTAGTAGCTACGTTTTAACCTACCCTCTGAATCAAATTCATAATGCTTGGATAAATCTTTATCTTCTGCAATCTGAAAATCTTTCTTATCAACCATTTCAAACGTTATGGATTTTATCTTTCTCTTTTTAACCTCTGCCGAATTAAAAGAAAAAGAGTTATTACCATCAGCACTAACGCCCGGAAGCAATAATTGCGCCTTACCCCAAAGGGGTATAAGAAATAAGATTAAGAAAAGTCTATTTGTCAACTTAGTAGTTTAAGTGCCTCTTCAATTGTCTTTACCGGAGCTGAACAGGTATGGTTTTTACACACATAAATTAATGTTTCATCTGCCTTGTAACGCTCCTTTAACAAAGCAATATCAGAAGCGGTTTTACTGTAAACAAAAATGGCATTAGGATTGTAATGTTCTTTAAACGCGTTCATTAATTCATCAACAGCTTTACCAACAATGCAAACTTCATAAAACGGAAATGCTTGCTGCATAGCCAACACAGCCCAATTTGAATGACCAGAAGGATATGCTTCCATATCTTTAGTAACATGATTTAACATCTTACCGGAAACCTTCTTATA
>CAJCJB010000162.1 GCA_903970545.1 Candidatus Saccharimonadota bacterium
TGTCTTCCGTTATAATCAACGGTAGCAATTAAATTATCTACTTTGTTAGCGGCAGCATACATGGCGGCTTCCCAAATTTGCCCTTCCTGCAATTCCCCATCGCCATGCAAACAGTACACAATATTATTTTCTTTATTTAATTTCTTGGCCAAAGCCGCACCAATGGCAACACTCATGCCTTGTCCCAAAGAACCTGATGCTACACGCACACCGGGCAAACCCTCGTGGGTAGTAGGATGTCCCTGCAGTCGAGTATTTAATTTACGGAATGTATTTAATTCTTTAACCGGAAAATACCCGTTGTGCGCCAACACACTATAAAACACGGGAGAAATATGCCCGTTAGAAAGAAAGAACAAATCTTCATTATGCCCGTCCATAGTAAAATGCTGCGGGTTATGTTTCATAACCGAACCATACAGTGCCACAAAAAACTCGGTACAACCCAAAGAACCACCCGGGTGACCCGAAGCAACCGCATGAACCATTCGTACAATATCGCGCCTAACCTGCGAGCAAAGTTTTGTAAGTTGTTGGATGTCTGACATAGAAAAGATTTTTGTCAAAAATAAGTATTGATAACAGATTGCCTCCGTTATTTTATAAAAACAAAGGCTTTGTTGATAAATAGAACCAGAAAGGAGTTTGTTTGTCTGCTAACAGATTTTAGAACTGATCTAAGTTACTTGATAATAACTAAACGTTTATTTGCTACCCTCCACAAACCAGAACGTACATTCCACAAACTAAAACGTGCATCCCACAAATTACCTCTAAAAAAGTGCTTTTTACGTACTTATTTTAACAAATAAAAACATTTATGATAGTAAAAGAATAGTTGTTTCTAAATAATTTCTTTTGGGCAATTACAAGAAGCCCCTTTAATAAAGGGCAAACAACAAACGTTTAGATTTCTTCCGCCCAAAAGACAACAAGGCCGCCCTGAAAAGGAGCGGTCTTTTTTGCTTTTGCACTTATTTTCCCTTATTTTCCCTTATCAATATACTTCCGTGCTATATAAACACGCTTCTAATACCAGTGTGTAAGATGGTAATCATTAAGCTAAGGTATCAATATTTTAAGCGTTATAAAATATCCCCTTACCTTTGCTTCATGAACTTCAAACTTACATCAGAGTACCAACCCACCGGCGACCAGCCCACCGCTATCAAGCAGTTGGTAGAGGGTTTAAATGATGGCGCAAAGAATCAGGTTTTGCTGGGGGTTACGGGTTCGGGCAAAACGTTCACGGTGGCTAATGTTATCAATCAGGTAAACCGGCCCACACTGGTGCTTAGTCATAACAAAACACTGGCGGCGCAGTTGTATGCCGAGTTAAAGCAGTTCTTCCCCGATAATGCCGTTGAGTATTTTGTTTCTTATTACGATTACTACCAGCCCGAGGCTTATTTGCCTACCACAGGGACATACATAGAAAAAGATTTAGCCATTAATGATGAGATAGAGAAACTTCGCTTAAGTGCTTCATCGGCTTTGCTTTCGGGCAGACGGGATGTTATTGTGGTGTCGTCCGTTTCCTGCATTTACGGTATCGGCAACCCGCAGGAGTTTCAAAAGAGTTTGGTGCATATTAAAGTTAATCAACGCATCAGTCGCAATAAATTTTTGTTTCAGTTGGTGCAGGGTTTGTATTCACGCACTACGGAAGAGTTTACCCGTGGCAGTTTCCGCGTGGTGGGCGATACGGTTGATATTAATCTTTCTTATGCCGATTATGCCTTACGTGTTTGCTTTTTTGGCGATGAAATAGAAAGCATAGATACTTTTGATACAGGGTCGGGCAAGAAGATTGAAAACTTTAGCGAGTATATTATTTACCCCGCTAACATGTATGTTACCGCACCCGAGACGTTGCAAAAAGCCATGCGACAAATACAGGATGATATGATGTTGCAGGTAAATTATTTCTCAGAAAACGGAAGGGCTTTAGAAGCCAAGCGTTTGAAAGAGCGCGTGGAGCATGATTTGGAAATGATGCGCGAGTTGGGTTATTGCAGCGGGATAGAAAATTACTCACGTTATATCGACGGACGATTGCCCGGCATGCGCCCTTTCTGTTTGATGGATTATTTCCCGAAAGATTTTTTGTTTGTGGTAGATGAAAGCCATGTAACCCTTCCTCAAATAAGAGCCATGTACGGAGGCGATTATTCGCGTAAAGTTAATTTGGTGGAGTATGGTTTTCGTTTACCTGCCGCATTGGATAACCGTCCGCTAAAGTTTGAAGAGTTTGAGAGTTTATTGAATCAAACCATCTACGTAAGTGCTACACCGGCAGAGTACGAATTGCAAAAATCAGAAGGCGTTATTGTAGAGCAGTTAATTCGTCCTACCGGTGTTTTAGACCCGCAGATAGATGTGCGTCCTTGTCAAAATCAGGTAGATGATTTGCTGGAAGAGATACACAAAACCATTGAAAAGGATGAACGTATTTTAGTTACCACCCTTACCAAACGCATGGCAGAAGAACTTGCTAAGTATTTTGCCAAACTAAACATACGTTGTCGCTATATACATTCTGATGTAGATACTTTAGAACGAGTAGAGATATTGCGCCAGTTGCGCATAGGTATGTTTGATGTGTTGATAGGGATAAACCTGTTGCGCGAAGGATTAGATTTACCCGAAGTATCATTAGTTGCTATATTGGATGCAGATAAAGAAGGTTTTTTGCGGAATGTAACTTCACTCATACAAACCGTAGGACGTGCTGCCCGTAACGTAAACGGAAGAGTAATTATGTATGCCGATAAAATTACCGAGAGCATGCGCCAAACCATAGATGAAACCCAACGCCGCCGATTGAAACAAATTGAATATAACTACCAACACAACATTACCCCGTCTCAAGCCGGAAGAAAAAAGCAAGATGCTTTCTCACCTACCGAAGTAAGTGTAGATGGCAGATTAGTAAAAGCATATACCGAGAATTTTGATACCAGCTTAGCTGCCGACCCTGTAGTTCAATATATGAGTGAACCTGAACTGAAAAAGCAAATAGGTTTATTAAAATCGGCCATGCTGCGAGCAGCCAAAGAAATGGATTTTATGGAAGCCGCCCGTTTGCGTGATGAACTCTATGTATTAGAAAACCTGTTAAAGGAGAAGTAAACAGTAATTATGCAAATTACTTCCTACACTATTCAATCCGTCATTACTTTTTATAAAAGTGAATTAGCAGATATTTATTCCGAAAGCGAATTACAAAACATCATCAATTGGATATTAGAGAAACAATTAAAGTTAAGTTCTACTGATATTATTTCTAAACGAGAGATTTCCATTGCGCCAGCTGATATAAAAGACTTGGAAAGAATGTGTAGCGAAGTGAAAGCACACAGACCTATACAATATGTTTTAGGAGAAGCGGAGTTCTATCATTTAAAGTTTAAAGTAAATGAAAGCGTCCTTATTCCCCGTCCGGAAACAGAAGAGTTAGTTGATTTGATAATTAAGAGATTCAAAACGCACTCAACACTTAACATTCTAGATATTGGCACCGGAAGCGGATGTATTCCTATTGCCGTTAAGAAGAACATCCCCAATTCAAATATTTATGGGTTAGATGTTAGTAAAGATGCGCTTGAAATAGCCAAGCATAATGCGGAGAAAAATAATGTAGCGGTTAACTTCTTTCAGGCAGATGTTTTATCGGATAATATTGCAGAGAATATCTTAAAGCAAACCAATAACCAAAAAATAGACCTTATCATTAGTAACCCTCCTTATGTTTTAGAATCTGAGAGGAAGGGATTACATAATAGAGTAAAAGATTACGAACCTGGGCTGGCTTTATTTGTAAATGATACTGACCCTATCTTATTTTATAGGAAAACAGCTACTCTTACAAAGAAAATAGGGGCTGAAGACTCATGCCTATATTTTGAATGTCATACAGATTATGCTGAAATGATACATAAGATGCTTGTCGACGAAAAATTTTATGATATATTCTTACATCCCGATTTGGCAGGTTTAAACCGCTTTGTAATTGCCTGTTTATAGGGTTTTTTGTTTCAACAAAGCTTTGTTTAAAAAAACAAATAGTATAGACCAAAGGGCTTTTTCTTAACACTAAATTTGCTAGTGTCGTAAATAACATTTAATTTTAGCGTGGTTTAAATGAATTATATGGGTATAAAAATTACTATTAACAAGTTATTAACGTGTATATTTTTAGTGTTAATTGCATTTTCAGTAAGCGCTCAGGATAAAGACCAAAAGGAAGTTGTTAAGCATAAACCATCTGTTATGTTGGGTGTTAGTGGCTTGAAGTATCAAGGTTATGTAGGAAGTCATAGCAATTTAAGTCCTTTATTAGATGCTCGTTTGGGATATTTTTTAGCTGTAGAACAACGTTTTGGTAAAGTATTAGGTGTTGAATTAGGTGGCATGTTTGGTAAATTAGCCGGAACTGATAATCAATTAACGGGTACTCCAACGTATACTGCAAATTTTCAATCGCAGGTAATTCAAGGGCAGCTAATGCTTACGCTTAATTTTGATGGAGTGATGAAGGGCGACCCTACTGTTTCTCCCTTTATTAAGGCGGGCATTGGTTATATGATGTTCAATACCTCCAGTGATTTGAAAGATGCTAACGGAAACCCTTATGTTTATGAGTCAGATGGTTCTCTTGTTGCGGCTATAACTGTTCCAACCCTTACACCTGGTGTTACAACCACTACTTTTGTGCCAACCAGAAGAGATTATACCTATGAAACAAAATTAACAACTAATGGACAAACCGGTACTTTGGTAATACCTACTATGGCTGGGTTTGATTTTAATTTTGGTAAACACATGACCTGTATGGTGGGTGCCGGTTATACCATTATATTATCTAACTGGGTGGATGGTTCGGGTAAAGGTTCGGCAGGATATATAAGTGCTAACGTTGGGTTAAAATATGAGTTTGGTAAAAAAGCTGATGCTGTAGATAAACAATATAAAGATGTTGATTTTTCTTCAGTTGATCATTTAGATGCGGATGGAGATGGCGTACCTGATGATAAGGATATGTGCCACGGTACTCCAAAAGGAGTTAAAGTAGATGAAAAAGGTTGTCCGTTGGATAGCGATGGAGACGGTGTGCCGGATTATTTAGATAAAGAACCGAATACTGCGAAAGGAAATAAAGTAGATGGTTATGGTGTAACAATTGATGAAGCAGCTATGGCACAACATCAAAAAGATTGGGAAAACCAGGCACCCGAACGTAGTAAACAGTTTAACGTATTGCCAAGTAAGGAATATCTTAAAAAAGTGGAAGCAGAGGCAAAGAAAAATCAGGCTAAGAATAAGGTTAATGGTGGTAATACCAGTAACAAAATACCAGTGGAGTTAAGGTCTGCAGATATGAACCATGATGGCTTTATTACTGCAGATGAAATAACTAAGACTATTGACTCTTTCTTTGAGGGAAGTGGTGATTTTACTGTAGAGAAAATCAATAAACTGATTGATTACTTCTTTGAACAGTAGTAGTATTTAAATCAAAAAAATAAAAAGCCTTTCGCTACTGAAAGGCTTTTTTGTTTGTAATTATTATTGTGATGAAGGAATTAGAATTAATAAGAAGCAATCATGTTCTTATAATAATGATGCAACTTAATTTTAAGTAAGTTTTATATAATAATCTGCTATCAACAAGTCTGTGTTTAAAAAAATAAAGTAGTGTATATTTTATAACTTCGCCCTCGCTATAAATTTGCTCAAGGTAAAATTACGCTTTTAATATTTATGTTAATATTGTGTCTATGAAATACATCATTATTTTTATTAATGCTTTGGCAATAGCCATTTATCACTTTTTGTTTGGCGATCCGGTAAGCATTGCAGCTCAAATACCTGATAATATACAATCAGGAACCAGTTTTACGGTATCGGTAACGGTAAACAAGCCTCAGGTAACGGGATTTGCTAAGTTACAATTAGAAATACCCCCCGGTTATGTGGCAACTGAAATAGAAAGCAAAGGAGGTTCTTTTACAGCATCCGGTACGGTAGTAAAAGTTATATGGACATCTGTTCCGTCTGACGACCAGCTTACGTTGCTAATAAACATAGCAGTGCCGGCATCTGCTGTGGCGGGGAAACAGCTAAAGGGTAAGTTTTCCTATATAACTAACAATGCAAAACAAGAAGCCACTTTTGATCCCCTGCCTATTAACATAAGCGGTAGCAGTGGTGATGCTGCTGCTTCTACACAAGCATCAGCAGATTCTATAAATAATAGTACAACGGCAACAATTCAGCCTACAACTCAGTCTGATGCAAGTACACAAACAATAACAGAACCTGTAGCTACTAATAACCAAGGGACTACTGACAATCAGCAATCTTTTTCTAAACCTAATGAACCTGATGCAACTGTTTCAGTAAGTAGAAAAATAACCGGTTCGGGTACACCCGATAATTTTCAGGTAGATGTAATCATTAAAAAAGAAAACATAAAGGGTTTTGCTAAACTGTCAGAAAAAATTCCTGTCGGTTATAAAGCAGAACAAACAAACATAGCGGGTGCTTCTTTTTCTTTTGAAAACGGCGAGGCTAAGTTTATCTGGACATCCATACCTTCTTCAGAAGAAATAACGATATCTTATAATTTAAGCCCTGATGCAAGTGGGAGTATTCAAAAACCTGCTTACATAGACGGAAGTAAGTTTTCTTATATTGAAACTGACCAAACAAAAAAGATTCTTTTAGAAAAGCAGGAAATAACTGATGGGGAGAGTGGTGCAGCTGTTGCAACAAATACTCCACTGGCTAATACAAATACACAGCCTGATAACACAACTGCTAATACATCGACTACGGTAACTCAACCAGATAATACAGCTATAGCTACTACAACGGCTGTTGCCCCTAAAAATGGAAACATACATTATTCGGTACAAATAGGTGCTTTTCAAAAGAGTGTGAATGCAAACTATTTAAAAAGAAAATATAGTATAATTGAAGCTGTAAGAACCGAAATGCATGATGGTTACACCAAATGTATTTTAGGGAGATACAATGAGTATAAAGCCGCACGTGATAGTCGCGAGACTACCAAAAATAAAGGTGTTGGCGATGCTTTTGTTACTGCTTATAATTCGGGTAAACGTATTACAGTTCAGGAAGCACTTATGGTGAGCAACCAAAAATGGTATAAATAATATTATCGAAGTATTGTGTCATTTTAGTAACTTTGAAAAACCGCAATATTCAAGCAGCTGATGCGTATCAAAAATGTTTTTTTCCCCATACTACTTACCGCATTCGCACTACATGGTATTTCTCAGACAAATACATCTAAAAAAGAAAAAAATAATTCAGATACAATAGATACTTCTCCCAGATTAGGTGATATATTTAAACCTACTATAGGGCTTGGAGCCGGAACACTTTCTTACTTCGGAAACATTTACCCAAAGGGACAACAATTTCAATCATTTACCCAATCTCGTATCGGTTATGATTTAAATATATCGCAATCT
>CAJCJB010000163.1 GCA_903970545.1 Candidatus Saccharimonadota bacterium
AATTTGCAATTAGCAACTGTTTCTTCTCAATTAGCAGCTGTTAATTTGCAATTAGCAACTGTTTCTTCTCAATTAGCAGCTGTTAATTTGTAATTAGCAACTGTTTCTTCTCAATTAGCAGCTGTTAATTTGTAATTAGCAACAGTTTCTTCTCAATTAGCAGCTGTTAATTTGCAATTAGCAACTGTTTCTTCTCAATTAGCAGTTGTTAATTTGAAATTAGCTAGAGTTTCTTCAATAATTGCCGCGGTTTCTATCATATTTTGAACAGCTTCTCTCAAAATAGCCGCTATGTATGCCAAAAATAGTACCCTTTGCGTATAAAACGCAATGGTTTGGGGCGGAGAGCAACTATTTACTCTTAAAAGCAAGGTATATTTATTAGATTTGTTTTGAATTTATAGGTGATTAACCTAAAATAAGGTCAAAAGTTATTGGCAATTTTAATTAAATAAATGGGAGGCACAGAGAAAGAAGAAATTATCAAAAGAGAAATTTCAAGGAAGATTAAAAAATTAGCTGAACTTGAAGAAAAACAGGCAATTAATGGTTTAAGTGCAGTCGACAACGAATTCAAGATTTCTAGAAAAGTTTTTGCCTGTATTGACGGCTTCATAATATTAAGAACTTTTTCAAAAACCCATTTAGATTCTTTTGAACTTTTTATTTCACCCTTAAGGATTGGATGGGTAGTTAAAAATCAATTACCTATAAAAACAAAAGACGGACAAATACTAAGCCTATTTAAGCTTATTAATCTAGCTATTCGTATAAATTGGGGTATAGGAACTAAATTGGATATAGGAAGTCAAGGTGGTGGAATTAAAATTAACAACTTTGAGATAGACGGCTTTCAAATTATGATTCTTAGCTACAAGGAAATTGAACAATTTAAAGATACAATTGATGACATTGACTTTATCATCTATTCAAATAGTGAAATTCAAAAATTAACTGAAGAAAACAATGAACTAAGATTCACAATAAACGAACTAAATGTTATAAACGAACCGCTGATTTTGACCGAAGGTAAAACTGATTGGAAGCATTTTGTTTCTGCTTTAAGATATTTCCATTCTAAAAATCAGTTCTTGGAAATTCAAGAAAAGTGGTTTTTAAAATTTGGGTCGAAAGATGATGTTACTAATAAAACTTGTGACACAACATTTGAATTTGAAAATAGTGTTAGTAAATTAAATAAGCTATTAGATTCTTATATTGAAGCGCGAACTATTGATAAAAGCATAGTACCCCCTATTAGAATAGGTATATTTGACTCTGATGAAAAACAAGCTAAGTCTATTATTGATAAAGAAAATAAAGTTTATTCCTTTCTTATTGAACCAAATGAAATATCAACTGAATTTTTGTATTCTGAAGATGAAATAAAATCTTCTGTTGATGGTAAGAGGCTTTACATCGGAAATGAATTTAATTCCAAGACAAAAAGATTAATAAATAACTCCACAATTAACTTGGGTGGCGACAATAGTATTTTAAATAAAGCGGGTAAAAATGTTATTATTGATTGCGATGTATATGATGAAGAAGGTAATAACATTGCATTGTCTAAAGAAAAGTTTGCGCAAGAAATTTATTATGACAGAATAAAAATTAGTGAAAACAGCCTAAATAATTTCAAAATTATCTTCGACAAAATCTTGGAATTCACAAGTCCCACTCGCTCGGATTTGCAATCCGTGCTTTAAATAGCAAGCTGCCATGCAGCACGTAAAGCTTCCCCCTTCAAAGGGGGTGTCCGCAGGACGGGGGATGTATAGAGTAAGAAAAATATCCCCCTTAATCCCCCTTCAAAGGGGGAAAAGATTGCCAAAACAACAAGAAAAACCCCTTAACATTATTTCAGCTTACGGCTAAGGAATAAAATATACTTTTATAAGTATTTTTGTCCTATGTCAACAAACAAAGTAAAGTGTCCCAACTGCGCACATGAGTTTAATGTGGAAGAAGCCTTATCTAAGGATATAGAAACGCAGATACGCACTAAATATTTAGATACCTTAAAGAAAGACCGCGAGGTGCTTGAAAAGCAGCGCGAAGAACTTACCAAACAGGGCTTGCAGCAAAACGAGATAATAAGCAAAAAGTTAGCCGAAGAAAAAGAAAAACTTACTGCCGAAATAAAAAAAGAAGCAGGCAAAGAACTGGAAGGCAAATTAAAATTACTGGAAACCGAAAGCCTGGAGAAAGGAGAGAAGCTGAAAGAGTTGCAACTAAAGGAGATTGAGTTTTTGAAAGAGAAGAACAAGTTGCAAGGCGCTATGGATGAGTTGAAAATAAAGCTGGAGCGCGAGATGCTGGAAAAGCAAAACGAAGTAATAGCCAATGCCCGCAAGCAGGAAAGAGAACAAACCGAATTGGTTGTAAAAGAGCTGCAAAAACAACTGGAAGACCAAAAGAAACTAACCGAAGAAATGAAACGCAAACAAGAGCAGGGCTCTATGCAATTGCAGGGCGAGGTGCAGGAATTGTTTTTGGAAGAAATGCTACAGGCTGCCTTTCCGTTTGATATTATAGAAGAGGTAGCTAAAGGCGTGCGCGGGGCAGATGCCGTGCAAACGGTACGGAATAATGTAGGAGTAGTATCGGGCAAAATAATTTATGAAAGCAAGCGCACCAAGAACTTTGATAACAAATGGATTGAGAAACTGAAGACAGATTTGCGTAGTCAGAATGCTGATATAGCTGTAATAGTAACCGAAACCATGCCACGCGATATGGATCATTTCGGGCAGAAAGACGGGGTGTGGATATGCACCTTTGCCGAGGCAAGAAGTCTGGCATTTGTGTTGAGAGAAAGCCTGATTCGTATTTCAACCGTTATGGCATCGCAGGAAAACAAAGGCGACAAGATGGTGATGCTGTATAACTACCTTACCGGAAACGAATTTGCTTTGCAGCTCACGGCCATTATAGAAGGCTTTGAAAGCATGAAGTCTTCTATAAGCAAAGAGCGCATGAGTATGGAAAAGCTTTGGAAAGAGCGCGAAAAACAATTAGAGAAAGTGTTGATTAATGCCGTTGGTTTTTATGGTTCGGTAAAAGGCATTGCAGGAAACTCGATACCCGATATAAAACTGTTGGAAGGAGAAAATGAAATTACTGAATAAGTTTATTTTTGGTTGCCTGCTATTTGCTACTTGCCACCTGCTGTGTGTTTCTTGTGATACTACTAAACCACAGCAAGGTAAACAGGGACAGGGGCAAGGTCGAAACAGGCAAAATGCAAAAGCCAATAAACAAGATACCGAAGCTAATGAGATGCAGGTATCCATGTTTTTATATCATAATGATGAGATAACCTCTCAGCTGTATTACAACATAAACAACAATCAGGTACTTTATAAGAGAAGCGATACTACAGGTGATTTTATTGCACGGGTAAAAATATTTTACAAGCTGCTTCCTAATGCTGATTCTAAATCTTTTTTTGATTCGGCTACTGTGTATGTTGAAGACAGAAGCAAAACCGAGCCTCAGGCAAAATACATTACCGGAAGCTTTCCCATAAAAGTAAATGCAACCCAACCCTGTTATATAGAATTGCATATAAGTGATTTGAATAGTAAACGGCAGCATACCCATTACATTAAGTGCGATAAAACAAATCCATATACCCAACAGAATTATCTTTTAATGGGTAGCGGAAGCAGTATTTATTATTCTAATAAAATTGAATGGGGAAGTAACATAACAGTATATAATGCGCGTGTACCTTTTAGCAGAGCCCGCGTAGATTTCTTTATGAATGATTACTCGTTACCTCCACCGCCTTTTAGTCCGAGAGAGCCTGCACCTTATCCTTCCATTCCCGATTCTACTTTTTATGTAACCAGTTTGGATGGGCACAGCATTCCATTAAAAGTGGCTAAGCGGGGTATTTACTTTATCCGATTGGATTCTGCTTCAGGCTCAACCGGATGTATGGTTATGGGTGTTGAGCAATATTTCCCCAAGGTGTTATCGCATGTACAAATGATTGCGGCTACCCGTTTTATTATGAATCAGGATGAGCACCA
>CAJCJB010000164.1 GCA_903970545.1 Candidatus Saccharimonadota bacterium
TTAGTTTATATACATCTGTAAAGCCTCCATCAATATCTTTATAGTATGATTTGCCTGCAAAAACGTTTTTCTTTTTATCGGCATCATAGTTAATTAAATGTCCGTTTACGTGGTGTGCAAGTTTGCGCTGATGCGGAACAAACTCGAAGAAACGGGCAAAGGTATCGTGCTTTAACTTGTAAGGAAACTTAATGATATAGAAATGGTCGGTGCCATTGCCTTTAATAGGCACGGCTTCCTGCATTTTTACCACCACATCGGGCTTGCCAAAAAAAGAACCTTCGTAAAACACAGGCGGAGTTACTTTGGTTGTGTCTCCCGCAAGACAACCTTTATCTACCCATGTTTTTATTTGCTCTATTTGTTCGAGAGTTAAAATGCGCTCATCAATAAAATGAGTGTAGTTAGGGTCGGCGGGCCAGGGGGGCATGTAATGCGTTTGGGTAACAAATTTTATTTTGTTGGCATTGCGTTTGGCATCAGCGTATGTAAGTAAATTAAAAGGTCCCGCCTGGTTAGGACGGTGGCAGGGCGAGCAATTTTTAAAGAGTATGGGTGCTATGGTAGAAGCATAGGTGTAATCAGTAGAGGGGGCAGAGGTATCTTTAGAGGAATTGTTATTACAGGAAGTGTGAAGCAAGAACGGAAAAAGAACTACAGGAAAATATTTAGCAAGGGTACTGTTTGTCTTCACGAAACCTATTTACAGGCAAATGTAAATATTTTAATATGGCTTGTGAGAGATAAAAATTATATCAAGTCGAAAGGATGGATGTAGCTTTCGGTATTAAAATAAATTTCAGGAGAAGCTTTTAGTGTTGACATTCTTTTTAAATCTACCGTGCTTAATCCTTTTGAATCTGCACTGCTTGCAAGAGCTTTAACGCTTAATAGTTTTTGAAGTTTCTTGCTTTCTCTTACAGAGATGTTTATTGATTCGTTTTTTAGGTAAGTCTTTTCGAAGTAGGTCATGGCGATTTATTTTAATTGATTACAAAGTTATGTTGGGAAACCCTAGTCAATGTTAACTGAATGTTAATAAATGGTTAAGTTTTTAGAAGTCATAGCCATTGCATATTAATTTACTGAAAAAAGCTTTTTTTAACAAAAAAGGCTTTTTAACGGTAGTGTCTCAACATAATTGCTTTTTAATTACTTTCGCAGGATGATTTTGAAAAAGAGATGAGAAAAATTGGCATGACGATGATTGCTGCGATTTGCAGCATGGGTATTTTTTTTGTTTTGAATAGTTGTAAAAAGAATACAGCTACAGTTTCTTTTGTAAATCACTCGACCACTAATACAACTTATAATGTACAAGTAAATGGGTCAACTTTGTGTACTATAGCACCAGGCACAACAAGTTCTTCATTTACAATAGAAAGTGGGGTTTCTTATACATTTGGATTTTACTCAACAACTTCTACCGTTGCGGGATGCATAGATACTTATAACCCTACTCCAGGTCAATCTCAAACTTTTTCCTGTTCGTTTTAAAAACCTCAATAGCTTTTTAGAGATTATAAAGCTTTAATTACTTCTTCTAAGGCTATACCGCGTGAACCTTTTATAAGTATTGTTTTGTTTTTTACGGAATTTACCTGCAAGAACTCAAAAGCTTGTTTTGATGTGGTGAAACTTTGCTGTTGTTGCAGGGATTTGAATATAGGGCCTACAAGAAGGTAATCGGTTAATTGTTTTTGATGGAGTAGATCTATTATAGTTTTATGCTCTGCGATTGATTCCGAGCCAAGTTCGAGCATATCACCCAAAATAAGCATTTTAGAGGGGGCATTTGTATGGTAAAAGTTTTGGATGGCGGCTTGCATGCTACTTGGATTTGCGTTGTAATAATCTAAAATGAGAGTGTTATTGACTGTTTGTTGTAATTGTGAACGGTTGTTGTTGGGGGTGTAGCTCTGTATAGCCTGATTAATTAAATCTTCGTCTACTTTAAAATAATTGCCTATGCAAGCAGCACACAGGGTGTTGTTATAATTATAGATGCCAACTAGATTTGTTTTAATGTAGTCTGCTTTTTGAAGCTCAGGGGCTTTATAGCGCGTTCGCCAGGCAAGTTCTACAAAGAGGCTATTTGCATTACACTTACCAACTATATCATATAACTTGTTTGTGCCATAAGTTACTTTATTATTGTCTTTACCTAAATCGACTAACACCTCATCATCTCCATGAAGGAAAACAGTTCCGTTCTTTTCCAACAAATATTTATATAATTCGCTTTTGCCTTTTTTAACGCCCTCTATACCTCCGAATCCTTCAATATGTGCCTTTCCAATATTGGTTATGATTCCAAAATCAGGTTCGGCAACACGACACAACATATCAATTTCACGCTGATGATTTGCACCCATTTCTATAACAGCCATCTCGTGCTGAGGGGTAATAGTAAGTAATGTAAGCGGCACACCTATATGATTGTTTAAATTGCCTTGGGTGTATTGTGTGTTGTACTTCGTAGAAAGTACAGCATGAATTAATTCTTTGGTGGTAGTTTTACCATTACTACCTGTAATACCAATAACAGGAATGTTTAGCTGTTTACGATGATGGTTGGCTAATTGCTGCAGAGTGGTTAGTACATCTTCGACTAAAATATAATTTTCGCTTGTAGGAAGAGAAGCATCATCAACTACGGCATAGCTTGCACCATCTTTGATAGCTTGTGTAGCAAAATTGTTACCGTTAAACCGTTCTCCTTTTAGGGCAAAATAAATACAGCCTTTAGTAATCTTGCGAGTATCGGTGGTAATACTTTGTTTGCACGCTAAGAACTTGGTGTATAAGG
>CAJCJB010000165.1 GCA_903970545.1 Candidatus Saccharimonadota bacterium
TAAGGTGTAGTTTTCTTTTTGAATAAAAACAAACTCCGCATGTTCTTTGGGTACAGCAGGTGTATAAACAATCAGTATTTCTTCCTTTTTAAATTCAGCCAGTAAGTAATTCAGGTACTCAACATTCTCATCAAAATGAATGTCTATTCCTTCATGCTGTAATTCGCTGGTAAGGGTAGTGGGTGTTTTATCATAACCGGCTACTTTAATTCCGTAATGATTAAAATAACGCGCCAAAGCGCTCATGCCAATGCCGCCAATGCCCAGGAAATATACAAGCCTCACCCCCAACCCCTCTCCAAAGGAGAGGGGAGTTGTGTTAGTGTGTATGTTTTTGTTGTCATTCATATCTTTTAAAGTCTCCCCTTTGGGGAGATTTAGAGGGGCTTTTTTATCAGTTTTAAAACCTCGTTTGTAATAATCTCTGCTGCATTGGGCAAGGCCAGTTTTGCCATGTTTTGTTTTAAGGTTTGTTGCTTAGCGGCATCGGTAACTAACTTAACGGCTTCACTAACCAGCTTACCCGACGTCTCACTATTCTTCACTAAAATGGCTGCTTCTTTATTTACTAATGACATAGCATTTTTTGTCTGATGGTCTTCTGCCGCAGTAGGCAAAGGCACTAAAATGCAAGGCTTCTGAATGATACACAGTTCTGAAATAGCACCTGCGCCTGCACGCGAAACCACGCAATCGGCAATAGCATAAGCCAAATCCATGCGGGTAATAAAATCAACTGCTTTAATATTTTTATAGGCAAAAGGAGCTGTTTGTTGCTTGGCAGTCTCTATATAAATTTTACCTGTTTGCCAAATCAACTGAATGTTATTGTCTGCCAGTTGTTGCAAACCTTTACCCATAGCCTCGTTAATACCTTTAGCACCCAGACTTCCGCCCACAACCAAAATTGTTTTTTTGTTTGCATCCAGATTAAAAAACTTCAGCGCTTCTTCCCGTTTGTCTGCTACCTGTTGTAAATCCTGTCTTACAGGGTTACCGGTAAGAATAATCTTTTCCTTCGGAAAGAATTTATCCATGCCTTCATAAGCCACACAAATCTTGCTTACTTTTTTAGAAAGTATTTTATTGGTAATGCCCGGGTATGAATTTTGCTCTTGTATTAACGTAGGAATGCCCTTTGAGGAAGCTGCCCTTAGCATAGGCCCGCTTGCATAACCGCCTGTGCCAATAACCACATCGGGTTTAAAATCATTCAGTATTTTTCTTGCTTTTAGTATGCTCGAAATAACTTTAAACGGAAAGGATAAATTAGCCAGCGTTAGTTTGCGTTGCAAGCCGCTTATCCAAAGGCCTATGATTTTATAACCTGCGGCAGGCACTTTTTCCATTTCCATTCTTCCTTCGGCACCCACAAATAAAATGTCGGCATCGGGAACCTGCTTTTTTATCTGATTAGCTATAGCAACCGCCGGAAAGATATGCCCCCCTGTGCCACCACCACTTAATATAACTTTTAGGTTTGCCATGCTGCACAGCAAAAATAGCTATTGGCTAAGCAGCTAATGGGGCAATTAACCAATGGTTATACACTATGTTTTGTGTATATTATATATAAAGGTTGTTTAAATTTCATTTGAAATATTCTTTATGCTTTCTTTTTCCTTGACGAAAAAGAAACAGGGCAAAGATGCTGTGCATCTTTGAGCCAGTATGTGCGGCAGGTATTCAAGACCAAACGATCTGCCTCGCACATGCTAAACTGCTCCGCGTTCGGTCGGGCTGCCCGCTGTGTTGAATAAGACTAATCTAAACTTTATGATTCGCTGAGTGCGGCTGGCGTCCACGAAAGGTGCGAACCGAAAGTTTCGTGGCATGAGAGGGGCAGGATTGTGTGACAAACGAAAGCTTTGGGTTGGCTTTCGTGGGGCACTTTCTTTGCTTCGTTTCTTTGGGCAAACAAAGAAATGAAGATAAGCAAATTACTCTATCGCTTCAATACCCATTTGCTTGGCTCGCTCAACTCCATCCTTCATTGCTTTTACTTTTTCGGGTGAGTGGCTCTGCCAAACAGTAATCTCGCCAACCACCTTAAACGGATGTGCTGAGCGATAAGATTTGGTTGCATTACCCGGAAATTTTTTGTCGGTTAAATTAGGGTCGTCTTCAATAGGGCCTGTTGGCTCTATCAAATATATTCTTTCTCGTCCTTCGCCTAACGCCAGTTCAGCACCCCAAATAGCAGCATCCAGCGTAGCGGTGAGATAGATATATTTAGCTTTTTTATTTTGTCCAAAGTTTGAGCTAATACCTGTTTCGATAAAGCTGCCGAGCTTTAGGTCTGCCTTTGTGCCGTGAAAGTATGTTTGGGCAAAAGGACTTTGACCGGATTCATTATTGTTCTTTTCCATTGTTGTTATAAATGCCAACCCGATGTTAGCGTTTCGTTGTTTACTTTAAGTATTCTTCAATAATTATTTTCTTCTGCTTCATCATTACCTGCCAGGCATTGGGTTTGCTCATCAGCTCTCCAAAATTAGTTGGCAACACCTGCCACCTAAGTCCGTATTTATCTATACACCAGCCACATTGTACTTCTGCGCCTTCTTTTATAAAGTAGTTCCAGTATTTATCAATTTCATGTTGGTCTTCGCAATTGATAGTAAAGGCTAACGCATCATTAAAGCGTTGATGTTCTTTTTCTGTATTCATCATAGAATACTTTTGTCCGAAAATATGCACTTCGCATAATTCTGTATGTCCACTTGGCGTAGTGCCAAGAGGCATGATTTTCCCTTCCTGAAAATCTTTGCCAAAAATGCTTTTGTAATATGCTATAACTTTTGAAATACTGCCCCCGTCTGTACTAAACCAAAGGCTGGGAACTATTTTGCTCTTTTCCATATTATTAGTGTTTTCTTTTAAAGCAAATATAAAACAAATTTGGGCGTTCCATTACAAATCCTCTCCGACAGGGCGGCAAACTTGGCGGCACGGGCACAGCACCCGGGCATGCGGGCAGTTTACCTGCTACTGCGTAGCCATTACAACAGTAAAAGAAAGTAAAGAAACAGCCGTTAAGCCTTATGTAAGGGTTTTTAGGGCTGTTTCTTTGGTTTTTGAACCTATCTTAACGTCTTCCGAAGCCATTACAACAGCTTGCTAAGCCATCTTAATATGTTGTGAAGCCATCATAACGTCTTCAAATTCATCTTAACGGCATCCAAAGCCATCTTAATGGCTTGCTCTCCCATCACAACGTCTTCTCATCCCATCATGATGGCTTGCTAAGCCATCACTATGCGCTTCAACCCATCATATCATCTTCCAAAGCCATCACATCATCTTGCCAAGACATCATGATGGCTTCCAAAGGCATTAGAACATCTTCAGAAGATGTTAAGGTGGGTTGGGAAATGGGGTTTGTTTGTGATTATAAAGGAAAGATGGGATTTAGATTTGATGTAGGTTTTTTGCACTTTTTGTAAAGATTTGGGTAATTGGAAGGATAGGTTTAGATTTGAGTAAATATCATAACCTATGAGAATAACTAAAATAGATATACCTAAATCCATACCCAACATTGACGGGCTTGAACGTATAAAAATGGATAAGTTAGATTCTGTTGTTTTAATAGCAGGAAAAAATGGTTCGGGTAAAACAAGGATATTAAATAAAATATTTAGTACCATAAATCAGAAACCCACAAAATCAGAAATCAAACGAATTGAAAATCAAATTGAGCAGAATAAAAAAAACATTATTGGTTATGAAAATAATATAACTCACTTTAAAAAGGAATTAACTACAGCTACTACTGATGACCATAAAAAGCAGATTACTACAACTATTGAACAACAAACTAAAGGATTAGAGCAAACTAAGCAAGCTATTGAAAACTCCCAACTTCGATTAGCTTGGAAAGATATAGAAACGACAGAAATATTAGAAGGCTATTCATCAGTAACGTTTGTTCCTAAAAATCTTAACCTGATTGATAGTAGTAATTATGCTAAAAAGGACATTCTTGGAATTTCTCAGCGAATTAATACTGTTGGGATAGAATCTTTACCCCAAAGTTCTTTTGCCAAAATACAAGTTGTACAAGATAGATGGTATAGTG
>CAJCJB010000166.1 GCA_903970545.1 Candidatus Saccharimonadota bacterium
TTATGGGCAGGGTAACATTGCATCATTAGGTATAAGAGGCAGTACCGCCGAACAAACTGCTGTGCTTTGGAACGGCATGAATATTAACAACCCTATGCTTGGGCAATCAGATATATCTTTACTACCTGTCGGGTTCTTTAATTCTATGTCGATACAAAAAGGTGCGCTTAGTGGTTATTGGGGTAGCGGGGCTATGGCAGGAGTTTTAAACTTACAAAGCGGTGCACAACAAACTAAAGGGTTAACCATGCAGGCATCTACTTCGTATTCGTCTATGCAAAACAGCACACAATGGCTTTCTGTAAATTATACAGGAAGCAAATTATCTTCTTCTACTAAGTTGCTAGTGGACATCTCTCAGAATAAATACCAGTACTATAAGAACACCGATACATCTTTAATTAAACAAACGCAACAGCATGCGCAGGCAAAACAATATGCCTTAATGCAAGACTTTGCATATAAACTACTAAAAGCTAACCAACAATTAGGTTTGCATTTTTGGTTGCAGGATGCTGATAGGAACAGTCCTTATACAGCAAGTGGTTTACCTCAAAATGCAAATCAAAAGGATAGAATTTTTCGCTCCATGTTGGATTGGAAAGTAAGTAAGCAGAGAGTTGTCTTCAATACCAAGCTTGCGTTCTTTGATGAAACTCTTATCTATAATGATACCACAACTGCTACATACAGCAATAGTAATTTTAAAACATTTGCTTTTGATGCTGATATGCAATACCAAATGGGCAAGGGCTTTGCTTTAAGTGGCGGAACAAGCAATATGTTATCATTAGCTAACACACCTAATTATACAACGCAAAAACATTTACTTAAAGATGCTTTGTTTGAAAACATCAGTTGGAACAGTAATAACAACTTTTTTATAGCGAATGTTTACGCACGACAGGAATTGTTTAACAACATTACTTTTGTACCTACCGGCGGATTTACCACCACTCTAAACATCTTTAAATGGCTTGCATGGAAAACAAACGCAGGTACTGTATATCGTTATCCAACCTTTAATGAGTTGTATTGGAGTCCGGGCGGAAACCCTAATTTAAAACCAGAACAGGGGCATAGCGAAGAAACATCCTTACAGGTAAAACAACAGATAAAGAAACTCTCTATTGCTTTTACAGGAACCATATTCAGCAGAGATATTCATAATAATATTATGTGGCTTCCTGGGAGTGGTGGTAACTGGAGTCCGATAAATATTTTACAAGTATGGAGCAGAGGCGTGGAAACCAATACAGAAGTAACCTATAAAAGCAATAGGTTTAAAACATTGCTTAATGTATTGACGAATTATATTATGTCAACCTCTTTGCCTGCATTTGGGCAGTATCTTCAAATGCCTTATACCCCCATGTATTCAGGCTCTGCTATCCTTTTCGTGGAGTATAGAAATTGGATGATAAGAGGTGCTTATACTTATACGGGTTATCGTTATTTAAGTACAGATAATTATAGCTATTTATCTCCTTATACGTTGTTAGATTTACGGATAGCACGTACTTTTACCTGCAATAATTTTATGTTGAATGTTTTTGCCGAAATAAACAATGCCTTAAATGAAAACTACCAAAGCATTACACAATATGGTATGCCATTAAGAAACTATAAAGGAGGATTAATTATTCAATATCATAAACCAATAAATAATAAATAAATCATCATAACATGAAAAAACTAATATTATCAATAGCAATGCTTTCAAGTGCTTTAACTGTATCTGCACAAACAGCAACAACACACACATGCACTTTTGAAGATGTAACTAATTTACCTGACTTCCATAATAAGGTGTATAATGATTCTACAGGTGGTGGTGGCTTTACAAGTGGCAATGCATTTTTCCCTACCCAATGGGATACTTCCTATGGAGGTTACTGGTCTACCGGTTGGGCTGCCAGTACTTATTATGATACTACAACGGCAGGTTACCCAAATTTATATGGCTGCGCTGCTTATAAGGGCTATGCTAATTCAAATACTTTTGCTGTGGGTACAACAGCTGGAAACCTTACTATAAGACTTACAGATAGTTTGATTGGTAAAACTGTTATGGGTGTATATGTATGTAATAGTACTTATGCTTATAAAAGTATAAAGAATGGTGATTCTTTTGGAGATACTGCTTTCTCTGCTAAGAATAAGGATTGGTTTAAACTCACCATCAGGAATTACCATGGTGGAGTTTTAAGTGCTGATAGTGCAGAAGTTTACTTAGCTGATTTCAGGTATGCTGATACAACTCAAAACTATATCTTAAAGACTTGGATGTGGGTTGACTTAACATCCTTGGGAAATACAGATAGTCTCGCATTTTTCCTGCATTCTACTGAGAATAATTCATTTGGTATGTTAACCCCAGCATTCTTTTGTATAGATAATCTTACGCTTAGCACCCATTTAGATACAACAGGGTTAGGTATTAAAAATTATTCTTCAATGAATGATTTAAATGTTTATCCTAATCCTACTCTAAGTGAAACAGAGGTTTTATATAGCACAACTACTCCGCTTCCTGTAAATATGAAATTAGTTGATTTATTAGGTAATGAGATTTTATCTCAAAGAGCGCAATCCTTTGCCGGAGTAAATAAATTTAAAATTGATGTTTCTTATTTACCTGCAGGTGTTTATTATATAACGCTTAATGCAGGAAATAATCTTCTCACTAAAAAACTAATTAAACAATAAAGAATGAAATACCTTTTTGTCTTTTGCTGTATCTCTCAATTAGTGTTTGCCCAGTTTGCCCCCCCGCAGGGGCAAACGGGTAGCACAGCCATGTATAAAGATAGTAGTGCGTTTGTTGCGTGGGTAACATCGAGTAAAATAGTGCGTGGGTTACAAAATATATCTAACCCCTCATTGGGTTATGCAACTGTTGGAGATAGTACTTCTCCTATTGGTATTGCCGATGGCACGGTGGTTAGCTTAGGGGATAGCGGTTATGCTATATGTTCATTTCAGAATGAAATATATGATGGTCCGGGAAATGATTTTGCTGTTTTTGAGAATTCTTTTGATGGCAATTTTTTGGAATTAGGTTTTGTGGAAGTAAGCAGTGATGGAGTTAACTTCTTCCGATTTCCTGCCACCTCAAATACACAGGGTACTGTTCAAACGGGTACCTATGGAGATACAGATGCAACCAAAGTAAATAATTTGGGAGGAAAATATAAAGTATTATATGGTACTCCCTTTGATTTAACTCAAATGCAAGGTATAAGTGGGTTAGATGTTAATCATATAAAGCAGGTTAAAGTAATTGATGTAGTTGGTAATATAGGTCAATACGCTACTTATGATAAAAACAATAATAAGGTAAACGACCCTTGGCCTACACCTTTTGCTTCTTGTGGTTTTGATTTAGATGCCATTGGTGTCATCAATCAACAGGTAACTGGTATTCAGCAAATATCAAATAATGAAAGTTTTTCTGTTTATCCTAATCCTGCTTCAAACAGTTTACAAGTATCATTTTCAGATAACATTATAAGTATAGAAATTATAGACATGATGGGTGAATGCGTTTATCATCAAATTGCTTCATTGCCAAATTGTAAAATAGATATTACCGATTTAAATAATGGATTTTACTTCATACAAGTAAATGATAATTCAGGTAGTGCTACCAAAAAGATAATTATCTCTAAATAATGTTCTCTAATTATAAGTCCTGTTTACTTTTTATTCTGCTAATAATAATTGCTGTTTCGTGCAGAAAAGATGCACCTCCTACTTTACCCAACCAAGGAAGTATAAATTTATCTACAGGTAAGCGTCTATTAATCTGTGATGAAGGTAATTTCGGTCAAAATAATGCGGCTATTTCCATATATAGCCCCTTAAATAATGCGGTTATTTTAAGTGCATTTGCAGCTGCAAATCTCAATTATACATTGGGAGATGTAGTACAATCTATCAGTAAAATTGATGGTAATTATTATTTGGTAATCAATAATTCAGGAACTATAGTTGTTTGCAATGGCAATTTTGTAAGGATTACTACTATAAATGGTTTTATATCTCCCCGCTATATTCAGTATGTATATAATGGTGAAGCTTACGTAAGTAATTTACAACTTGATAGTACAAAACCTAATTATATTCAGGTAGTAAATATTAATAGTAATACCATTACTAAAACAATACGTGTGAATGGCTGGACAGAAGAAATGCAACTTGCTAACGGAAAGGTTTATGTATGTAATCAAAGTAAAAACTATGTGTATGTTATAAATACCCAAACAGACGCTCTTATAGACAGCATATATGTGGGTACTACAAGTGCCTGTATAGTAAAGGATGAAAACAATAAACTATGGGTAAGTTGTAATTCTGATTCTACAGCAAGCTTGCATATACCTGCCAGTTTAGTTAGAATCAATCCTGCAAACGATTCTATAGAAGCCACTATTAGTTTAGGTACTATTGATAACGCAATTAGTCGTTTGTGTATTAATGGTACCGGAAATACCCTTTATTATTTAATGACTAATGTATATAAGATGTCCATTACAGCTACCACCTGCCCATCTTCTCCAATTATTTCGCAAGGCACCCATACTTTTTATGGTTTGTGCATAGACCCTGATAATGAAAGTATTTATGTGAGTGATGCCCTTAATTATAACTCAAATGGTAAGCTTTATCATTACCAAACTAATACAAATCTTATAGGTACTTATATGGTTGGGGTTAATCCCGGCTTTATGATAATTGATGAATAATAATTAAAACTTATATCCCAATCCTAATTGAGCATAAGAACTCTTTATATAGAGTGAAGAAGGTGTAAAGCTT
>CAJCJB010000167.1 GCA_903970545.1 Candidatus Saccharimonadota bacterium
ATATTGATTTTGTTTTTAGTTATGGAAATAACCCTATTCCCCCTAATACCCCTATAGTTCTCTTGGCAAAATATGCTGGGTTTCAGTTTCAAAATATTGGTAATGCTAATATTAATGGAGTAGACATTTCAGTTAGTGGTACCGGCAAAATAGGAAATGTAAGAGTAGATTTACTTTCTGGTTATACATATTGTAATCCCATAAACCCTGATTATAATCCAAAAACAGATACGAATGGCACTTCGAAGAGTAATCTTTTACGGTATAGAAATAAAACTATGGTAAAGAATGATGTACAATTAACTTACAAGAATTTTTCTTTTGGTTGGAGTATACGTTATACAAGTCCTATGCAAAATATTGACAGGCGTTTTGTAGAAAGTGTTTTCTACGATAAAGCAAATATTACTTATACTTACGACACAAGAAATTTTTTTCTTTTACCCGGTTTAGCGCAATACCGTGCTGAACATCCAAATGGTACATGGGTAAATGATTTCAGGATCGGCTATCAGGTAAGTAAAAACCTAAAAGTATCTTTCTTAATAAATAATTTCTTTAACGTAGAGTTTATGTCTCGTCCGGGATTAATAGAAGCACCACGTACCTTTGTATTTCAGGCAGCGTTTAGGTTTTAATTTAAATAGCTCCTAGCTTCGCTTGAAAGCATTTGCGCTCTTTTAAAAACAATTTAAGAGTGCATAATTGCATCTACATAAGACCCATGATATAAATTCTTATGCTTTGTGGTTTAAAGAGGCAATCTGTATCCTACACCAAATTCGATGTAGTTAGCAACACCCCAATTTGTCTTTAAGGTAATTATGCCTACCATATTATTTTTAAAGTAATAGCGTAAACCTATCCGATTAAAAATAAAACCATCACTAGTATATTTTGTATAAACATAATACCCTAATTCTACGGGAAGGCTTAATCTACCAATGTTATAGGCATAAGCAAGCTTTACACCAATTTGCACGTTTTGCAATTTGTTGGATATGGTATCTCCCTGAGCCAGTAATTGCGCATAGTTGGCAGCATTATAATACACATCAATACCTGCACCAAACTTATGGGTATTACGTTTATTAAAATAATAAGCTACAGAATAGCTTTGTGCTAGATAGCGCTTGCCGCCCGGTTGACCAAACTCATTGGCTCCTGCTGCTGCCCAAAACAAAAGCTCGTGTCTTGATTTTGCTTTAGCACTGGAATCTATAAAGGTAATCGGGGTCTTAACTTTAGAGTGAAACTTATACACAAAGCCCGAGTTTAAACTTACTAAGTTTACACCCAGGTTAGGGACTTCAAACCGTCCGTTAGAAGAATGCGAGAAATTAAAACCTGCTTCCCAACGTAGCCAGGGTGTTATATCCCAGCGCCAATACCATTTAAAATTTATGTACGCATTTACCGGACTGCTTAATAACTCATCTTTATGGTTAGTAATGGGGTTAAAATGAACAGGGGCATAGGCCAGTCCTTCACCAATGCGAAGGTACAAACGGAAAGGCTTAGGTTTTTTATTTAAAGGAATATCATAAAAATAATAGAGTGCATATAAATCTCCTAATTGCTTGGGATTACCTAAGTTATAATAAGTAAAACCTACGCCGCGTTCGGGAAAATTGTTTTCGTAATGCCATAGTTTGTTTCCTTTGGCGGGTTTTACATAGTTAAGCTCGAAACCGCCAATGTTGCCGTTTACTACATCTCCGATACTGTTGTGTTGTTGTAGGATAAAACCATAGTTAACAGCACCGCGAATATAGAAATCGTTCTTATCTCCTTGTTGCGCAAGAAGGGAAATACTACATAGAAGAACAAATGCTAAGAGAGGTTTTTTTAAAATCACGCGCAAATTTATCTTAAATTAATTCTCTACAAAACTTTTAACTTATTGCGTTTTTGTTTTTAAAGATTAACCAAAGTACAAAAGGCGCGCCAAACAAAGAAGTTATAATATTTATAGGTAAAGTAATTTCAAACAGTGGGAGGTTACTTATTACATCGCATAGCAGCAAAAAGCAGGCACCCATTAAGATATTGCCAAACAACTGGTGTAGATGATGTGTTGTTTTAAAAATAATGCGCACTAAATGAGGCAGGGCTAATCCTACAAAACCAATGGGACCACAATAGGCAGTTACTACCCCACTTAGAAGGGCGGTTAAAACAAGTACGCAGTTCTTTATTACAGAAATATTTATACCAAGCAGAGATGCTTGTTCATCTCCCAATAAAAGAGCATTAAGCGGTTTAATTAAAAACAGACAAACTGCAAAGCAAATTACTATAACAGAAAACAGAATCAGTAAATCGGTATCCATTACGTTGCTTAAAGAAGCCATGTTCCAGATGACAAAGTTTTTAAGATGTTGTGCGTTTGAAAGGTATTCTAAAACTGATTGCCAGGCACCAGCAATAAAACCAATCATCATCCCGATTAATAAAATATGAGTTTGGTTGTGAATCTTTTTTGCGATAAACATAATAAGCATCAACCCTGCTAAAGCTCCTAAGGAGGAAGCAAGGGGTAAGCCCAGCGAATGAAAAAAGGAATTGCCTGTACCACCGCCTAACATAAATAATGCAACTGATAAAGACGAGACAGAATTTACACCCAATACATAGGGGCCTGCTAATGGGTTTTTAAAAAAGGTTTGCATCAACATACCTGCTACTGCCAATGCCGAGCCTGCACATATTGCAGCAATTGCTTTGGGTAAACGGAATCCTAAAACAATAATGCTTTCTACCACCTGCGCATGATTGGTAAAGCAATTCCATATTTTATTTAAAGGAATAAAAATAGTACCCGAAGTTATGTCTAACAGAAACAAACCTATTAATGAGATAATGAGTATGCTATATCTTTTAGTGAAGCTCATTTAAGTTGTTTGTAATACTTTAATGTATGATTAGGTAAGAGATTGGAATGAAATATTTTAATCAGGTCGGCTAACAATTCATCAGAGTGGTTTAAGCCATACTCCCAATAGGCATTTCCGCCTGCCTCGTTTATTAGGGCATTGTTATTATAAAGGTTGCGTTTTTTGTAGGCGTTAAAAACATCATAGCGTTTATCCAGCTTAATAACATCTTCTGCGCTATTGCAATGATGCAGGTTTAACCAGTAATCGGCATTTATAGCTTTATTAATTACCTGCTCCAGGTTTAAAGAAAGACTCCCTGTTTTATCATTATCAGAAAAAATATAATCAGCGCCAGCATCTTTAAATAATTGCGCCATATTACTTTTAGCACTAGGCACAAACCAAACATCGCCTATTTTAATTTCGCTAAATACAGTTGGTTTATGGGTGCAAGTATCTGTCAGGGTTTTTAATTGCAGATAATTCTTCTCAATAGACGAGAACAAAGAATCTGCTACCTGCTCTTTATTAAAAAACAAAGCAAATGCCTTAGCCCACTCTGCACGGGCAAGAGAGGAGTTTTCATAATAATCTGCACATATTACAGGGGTAATACCTGCTTTTAGTAAACGGGCATCAAAATCCTTTTTAGGCTCGCCACTTGGATTTGCTAATATGATATCAGGCTTACAAACAAGGGTTTGTTCTATATTTAACGCTCCGGTTTTACTTAATTGCTGAATGGTATTATTGGCACATTTTTGTTTAATGAGCGGGTTGCAAATATAATCTGCATTATCAACGGCAGTAATATAATTTAAGCATTGTAAATTATGTAAAGCTCCCACAAAAACAGAAGCCAGCGAAGCAACCGAGCTTACAGGTGTTTTTATATAGTAGGCATTAGAACTTAGTTCAGGTTTCTCGCCCTTATAAAGTATATAAACGACTGAATCTGTCTTTTGGGTGTTGATGTAAGTTACTAAAGCAGAGAAGTTTTCTTCTTTAAATATTTTAAAATAAGATGCGTAGTTGTTCTTTTGCGGATGGGTTAGTGAAGCAGCATTTCTTTTGCTTTTTTCCTGATTGCCACAAGATGAAAGAAATAAGAGACAAGAGACAAGAGACAAAAAGAGAAAACATTTTTTATTCATATTATGGAGTAGCAATCAATTTGCGGTATATATCATCATTGCCTGCGCGAAGTGTTATCCAGACATTAAGTTTGCTGTATACCTTATCTTCCATTTTACAAAAAAATGCTTCATGTTTTATAGGTGAGATTATCATGTGTATACTGTTTGTCTCTTTAATAGAGTTATTATTAAATGAATTTAAAGATAAGGGAGGGACAATAGTATGCTGTGCTTTTAATGGAATATAACATCCCATTAAAAATAAAACAACTGAACAATATGTATAGAATGATTTGATGCAGTAAAGATAAACTTTGTAATGATATTTCTATCCCACCAGTTCTGCTTCGGTATCTTTTTCTATGCGCAGGTTATCAATAATAAACTCTTGTCTTTCCTGTGTATTTTTGCCCATATAATAACTCAGCATTTCCTGTATAGATGCGCGTTGGTCTATTAACACAGGTTCCAAGCGAATATCTTTACCAATGAAATGTTTAAACTCATCAGGAGAGATTTCTCCCAAACCTTTAAATCGGGTAATCTCAGGCTTTGGTCCCAGTTTGGCAACAGCTGCTTTGCGCTCTTCATCGCTGTAACAATAAATGGTTTCTTTTTTATTGCGAACGCGGAAGAGCGGGGTTTGAAGGATAAACACATGGTTGTTCTTTACCAAGTCAGGGAAGAATTGCAAGAAGAAAGTAAGCAACAGCAAACGTATGTGCATACCGTCTACATCGGCATCGGTGGCAATAACTACATTGTTGTAACGCAACTCATCCAAACCATCTTCAATATTTAAAGCGGCTTGCAGAAGATTAAACTCTTCGTTTTCATACACTACTTTCTTGCCTAAGCCAAAGCAATTAAGCGGTTTACCTTTTAAGCTAAATACCGCCTGTGTGTTTACATCTCGGGTTTTAGTAATAGAACCACTTGCTGAGTCTCCCTCGCAAATAAAAATAGTAGTTTCTAAACGACGGTTGTCTTTATTATCATCTAAGTGTGTACGACAATCACGCAGTTTTTTATTATGAAGAGAAGATTTCTTTGCGCGTTCCCTCGCTAATTTTTGAATACCTGATAACTCTTTACGTTCTCTTTCGTTGGCAATAATTTTAGCTTCGATAGCTTTTGCCGTTTCAGGGTTTTTATGCAGGTAGTTATCTAAATTCTCTTTGATAAAATCTCCCACAAACGAACGCATGGATTGTCCACCCGGCGCAATTTCCTGAGAACCTAATTTTGTTTTTGTTTGTGATTCAAACACAGGCTCTTGTACCTTAACCGATATGGCCGCAATAATAGATTTTCGGACATCGGTAGGGTCAAAATCCTTTTTAAAGAACTCGCGGATGGTTTTTACAACGGCTTCTCTAAACGCACCCTGATGCGTACCACCCTGTGTGGTGTATTGTCCGTTTACATAACTGTAATATTCTTCCGAGAAATGCTCGTTGCTATGCGTGATAGCCAACTCTATATCTTCTCCTTTTAAATGAATGATAGGGTAAAGAATTTCTCCGGTAATGTTTTTTTCTAATAAATCTTTTAAACCGTTTTCTGATTTATACTGGTTACCGTTAAAGTGCAGCGTTAATCCCGTGTTTAAGAATGCATAGTTCCACAACATGCGGTCTATATACTCATGAACAAAATGATACTTTTTAAAGATAGTATCATCCGGACGAAACTCTACGTATGTTCCGTTGGCTTCAGTAGTCTTTTCAAGCTTAGATTCTTTAACTAATTCTCCGCGATTAAACTCCGCTTTTTTGCATTGCCCATCTCTATAAGAACTAACCACAAACATGCTCGACAAAGCGTTAACCGCCTTGGTACCCACACCGTTTAATCCTATAGATTTTTTAAACGCATCGCTATCGTACTTACCACCCGTGTTAATTTTAGAAACCACATCAATAACCTTTCCTAAAGGAATACCACGCCCGTAATCGCGAATAGACACCACACCTTCTTTCACGCTTACTTCAATTTTCTTTCCGGCACCCATCATAAACTCGTCAATAGAGTTATCCATCACCTCTTTTATGAGTACGTAAATACCATCATCAAACGCAGAACCATCACCCAGCTTACCGATGTACATACCGGGACGCATACGGATATGCTCTTTCCAGTCGAGCGACTTTATACTATCTTCGTTATAACTACCAACTTCTTTTGCCATTATCTATTAAACATTAAATCTAAAATTCATAATATCTCCGTCTGCAACCGTATACTCTTTACCTTCTATACGCAGCTTGCCAACCTCTTTGCAGGCAACTTCAGAACCCAGCGTAGTAAAATCATTATACGCCATTACCTCGGCTTTAATAAATCCTTTTTCAAAATCGGTATGTATAACGCCTGCTGCCTGCGGGGCTTTCCAGCCTTTATCAATAGTCCAGGCACGCACTTCCTTTACACCTACGGTAAAGTAGGTTTGCAGGTTTAATAATTTGTATGCTGCTTTAATTAATTTATTTACGCCCGGTTCATCCAAGCCCATCTCGGCAAGAAACATTTGCTTTTCTTCAAAGGTTTCCAAAGCAGCAATTTCACTTTCCATTTGTGCGGTAATTATAAGCAATTCAGCATTTTCATTTTTAATTGCTTCGCGAACTGCCTCCACATATTTATTGCCTGTTTTTGCAGATGCTTCATCCACATTGCAAACATACATCACAGGCTTAATGGTAAGCAAATGCAAATCAGCAATATATTCTAATTCGCTTTCTTCTAATTGTGCAGCTCTTGCAGATTGTCCGCTTTCAAGTGTAGTTTTAACTTTAGAAAGCGCTGCGTATGTTTTTACGGCTTCCTTATCAGAAGCATTTTTAGCCTGGCGCTCAAACTTTTTCATTTTAGTTTCTACGCTTTCTAAATCTTTTAATTGAAGTTCGGTATCAATAATTTCTTTATCATGCACCGGATTTATTTTTCCGTCAACGTGTATAACGTTATCATCATCAAAACAACGCAGCACATGCAGTATGGCATTACACTCGCGTATGTTGCCCAAAAACTTATTGCCCAAACCCTCGCCTTTGCTGGCGCCTTTTACCAAACCGGCAATATCTACAATCTCTACCGTGGTAGGCACAATGTTTTGCGGGTTTACCATAGATGCCAGTTTGTTTAACCGCTCATCGGGCACGGTAATGGTGCCTACGTTGGGGTCTATCGTACAAAACGGAAAGTTTGCCGCCTGTGCTTTGGCATTGCTTAAACAATTAAAAAGAGTTGATTTGCCCACATTGGGTAATCCTACAATGCCACACTTTAAAGCCATAACGGTATTTTAAAATTTTGCGCAAATTTAAGCTAAAACTGTGGTTTTAGATGGGGATTTATTAACAGGTGATTTGTATTTGTTATTAGGGCGTTCCGGCGGTTACGCCGTCGGGCTTTACGCGCTGTAATCTTTATGTTTAAAGGAGATTATTGTATCTTTGAGTTCCCTAACAGATGAGTAACGAAGAAATATTTTTAACGTGGAAACTAGCTATACCTTTTAGTATTGCTGTAGCTGCAACTATTGCTATAATAGCCAATAAGAAGATTCATAGAATTGAAACTCTAATTAAAGAAGAAGAAGGAAGTAACTCTTTGCCTGCCGGAATTAATATATTAGGCAATAGTGGAAATACTCAAGTAATTATTAATAGCCCACAAAGCAATCAAAAACTTAATGAATAATAGAGATATGCTTTATAGGTGGAAAAGGGTTTTATGGTACGGACCTATAATACCAGCTATTGTTGGGATAATTGCAACTTATGAAGTCTATAACTACGAGGGGATAATTAAAAAAGAGAAAGAACTTAAAGATTCAATTTCAGATGTAACACAAAATACAACCCCCATTCAAGAAACACAAAATAACCTTTCGCGTAAATGTAAGGAAGGGACTAAAGATTCTTTTTTGCGTACCTATCCCTAAGATTATTTTATTCGGTTTCTTATTCATACTTTCGGTGTAAATTTTAACATTATGAGTAAAGAAAAATATTTAAGTCCCTTAGAGGAATTGGATTTGGTTCTAAAAGAAATAAATGGAGTTGTTTCTGCTGTGGAACATACACATAACCAACCTTCAAATGCAGAGGTGTTATATGAATATTTTAAAGGGCAAAACAAGTTTATATCTAAAATTAATTTAAACAGAATTTTAATAAAACTTGAAAAAGACACATATATTTCCAAAAATGAAAACGGTGAATATTCTGTAACTTGGGAAGGTAGGCTTTTCATAAAAGAGGAAGGTGGCTATGTAAAAAGAAAACAAAGGGCGCGCACTTCAACAAACCTCCAGTTATTAACGACATGGGTGATTGCAGGGGGGGCTTTTTTTGGTTTGATATGGGTGTGTTTTCAGGTTTATGATTGGTTTCATAAGTGTTGCCCGTGCCACCATTAAATAATAACCATATTTGTAAACATATAGCCACTATAAAAGCAATAACAACAGATAAGGCTATAATCCCAAGTATTGATAAAATAATATAGCCAGTAATACTAAGCATAAGCCACCTCCTTAACTCTTTGAGTGCTTTTAGCTTTCCAATGGTATAACTCTTTAGGATGCGCTAAGGCGTTCTTTAAGAAGGTTTCAAACTCATTGCCCCTAAAGTTTCTATGGTTAAATTTCCATTCAAATTCAATAAGATAAAATGGTAAAT
>CAJCJB010000168.1 GCA_903970545.1 Candidatus Saccharimonadota bacterium
TGAATTAGTTAACGTGTTTTCGCCTAATGGTGATAACACAAATGATGTCTTCTATCCATTTTATCAGAAAAACATCAGTCAATCTGAAATCGCAAGTCAAAGTAAGGTATATGAATTAAAGATATTTGACAGATGGGGTACATTGATGTATCAAACAACAGATTATACGCAACCTTGGGATGGTAAAACTAAGGGGGGGCATGCTGCAGATGCCGGTACTTATTTCTTTTATGTGAATTATGAATCTAACTGTGGAACAAATGCTGATTTGGCAAACAAAAAAGGCTTTGTTGAATTGGTGAGGTAGTTGGTTATTCTACTTTCTTGCTTTTTTAATGGAACTGTAAGGTTCTTCCTTATCTTTCGTCTATAATGAAAAGCTAAACAATGAAAAAGTTAATCTTATCAAGCTTCTTCTTAGCTATATTTATAGCAGGAAGCTGTCAGCAACAAACTAATAATAACATCACTAAAATGGATAACAACAAAATAACAAAAACCGATGCTGAGTGGAAGAAAGAACTAACCCCCGAGCAATATCATGTATTAAGAGAAAAAGGTACCGAGCCTGCTTATACAGGTGAGTATACTGATAACTTTAAGAAAGGTAAATATGTTTGTGGTGCTTGTGGTTATGAGTTATTTACTTCTGATATGAAATTTGAAAGTCATTGTGGCTGGCCCAGCTTTGATAAAGAAGTAGGTGCGGGAGATCGTGTAATTAAAAAGAAAGATTACTCTTTTGGCATGGTACGTACCGAAATTATGTGTGCACGTTGTGGCGGACACTTAGGACACATATTTGACGACGGACCAACTGTAACCGGACAACGCTATTGCGTTAACTCACTGTCTATAAAATTTATTCCTGACGGGAAGTAGGGTTTATCTTACCAATATCAAGACTTAATTGGGCGTGTAGACAATCTGCACGCCTTTTCTATTCCTGTGAATAAAAAAAGATTCTTAGCCCTTAAATAATCTACCCTCTTTTGTAGCTTTGAGCCCTTTTAGGAGAAATATGAGCGACGACAATAATATAGATACTACAAACAACCATGGTGAGTTAGACAGTGTTACCCACATATCGGGGATGTTTAAAAACTGGTTTATAGATTATGCCTCTTATGTAATACTTGAACGTGCGGTACCAGCTTTAGAAGATGGGTTGAAACCTGTGCAACGCCGTATTCTACACAGCATGTGGGAGCTGGAAGATGGGCGCTATAATAAAGTGGCCAACCTGATTGGTAACACCATGAAATACCACCCCCATGGCGATGCCAGTATTGGCGATGCCCTGGTTGCCATAGGACAAAAAGATTTGTTGATTGACATGCAGGGTAACTGGGGTAATATCCTAACCGGAGATAGTGCTGCTGCACCCCGTTATATAGAAGCCCGCCTGTCTAAATTTGCTTTAGATGTTCTTTACAATCCTAAAACCACCAATTGGCAGTTAAGTTACGATGGCAGAAATAAAGAACCCATAACCCTTCCGGTAAAGTTTCCTTTGTTGCTGGCACATGGCGTAGAAGGTATTGCCGTTGGTTTGGCTTGTAAAATGCTTCCACATAATTTTAATGAACTCATCGATGCCTCCATACAGGTATTGCGTGGAAGAAAAGCGGTTATCTATCCCGATTTTGCTACGGGAGGTATTGCAGATTGTGGTGATTATAACGATGGTTTGCGCGGAGGAAAAATCAAAATACGTGCACGCATAAAAGAACTGAACTCCAAAACACTTGTCATAACTGAGATTCCTTTTGGAACTACCACAGGCTCTTTAATAGATTCCATTCTTGCAGCAAATGATAAAGGCAAAATAAAAGTAAAGAAAGTAGAAGACAATACCGCCGAGAATGTAGAGATATTAATCCACCTGCAGCCCGGCATCTCTCCCGATAAAACAATCGACGCCCTTTACGCTTTTACCAATTGCGAGATGAGCATTTCTCCCAATGCCTGCGTCATTGAAAATGAAAAACCTCGCTTTGTGGGCGTTAGCGAGTTGCTTAAATTATCTACGCATCAAACGCTGGAGCAATTAAGGTTAGAGCTTGAGCTGGATAAAAAAGAGCTGGAAGAGAAATGGCACTTTGCTTCTTTAGAAAAGATTTTCATTAAGGAAGAAATGTATATCGACTTCAAAAAGTATTCTGATAAAGAAAACTTATACAAATATTTATACGCCTGCTTCGCTCCTCATAAAAAGAAACTGATACGCGAAATAAACGACGACGATTTGCAACGTCTAACGCAAATCCCTATGATACGCATTACCCGTTTCGACAGTATTAAAGCGGAAGACCATTTAAAAGAGTTGGAAGACAAAATAGCCGCGGTAAAAAACCATCTGGCTAATTTGGTTGAGTATGCTGTTGATTACTTTAAAACACTTAAAAAGAAATATGGCGAAGGTAAAGAACGTCGCACAGAAATAAAGCAACTGGATACTATTGTTGCCACACAGGTGGTAATGGCTAACGAAAAGCTATACGTAAACAAAGCCGAAGGTTTTGTTGGTACTAGTTTAAAGAAAGACGAGTTTGTTTGCGACTGCTCGGATATTGATGATATTATTGCCTTTACCAAAGAGGGTAAAATGAAAATATTTAAAGTGCAGGATAAGGTATTTGTGGGTAAAGACATCATCTATGTGGCGGTCTTTAAAAAGAATGATGAGCGCACTACCTACAACATGATTTATTCTGACGGGCCAAAAGGCATTACCTTTATTAAACGCTTCAACGTAAGTGGCGTTACCCGTGATAAAGAATATGATTTAACTAAAGGCACTCCAAACTCTAACGTGTTTTGGTTTACCATAAACCCTAATGGCGAAGCCGAGAAAGTAACCGTTAATTTAAAACCAACATCGGGTGTTCGTAAACTGGAAATTGATGTGGACTTTGCCGAGATACAGGTTAAAGGCAGAACATCGGTAGGTAATATTGTTACCAAATATGCCGTTAAAAAAGTAACCTTCAAAGCAAAAGGTACTTCTACCTTAGGTGCCGAAGATTACTGGTTTGATGATACTACCCACCGCTTAAACAAAGAAGAGCGCGGCACTTACTTAGGCAAGTTTGCCGGAGAGGATAAGATTATTACCATTACTTCTAAAGGACAATACAAATTATATACCTACGATTTGCTTAACCACTTTGATGAGGATATTGTGTTGATAGAGAAGTATTTTCCTAAGCAGGTAATTACGCTGGTTTATTTTGACGGCGAAAGCAAAACCTACTTAACCAAACGCTTTGTGCCCGAAAACATTTCGGTTAAAACGCCTATAATTACCGAGCACGAGAACTCGTTGGTAGAACTCGTTACCAGCAGTCCGATGCCTGTAATTGATGTAGTGTTTGGCAAAGAAAAAGATAAGCAGCCTGCGCCCGAAACCATTAACCTGACTGAGTTTGCCCCCATGGTAAACATGAAAGCAAAAGGTAAAAGACTTACTCACCTAAAGGTAAAAGAAATTAACCTGCGTGAAGCCGAAGAAGTAGAGTTAGACGAAGCCCCCGAAGAAATTACGGGCGATGGCGGTCTCTCTCCCATGGAACTGCACCGCCGCGCTATGGAAAAAATAAGCCGCAAAGCCGCTCAGGACTTTATGAAAGGCGATGACGGACAGGGCAAATTACCTTTTGATTAATTCGTCATTGCGAGCGAAGCGCGGCAATCTCAAATTACAATAGCTTATTTAATTTCATAACATAAACCCACATTAAAAAGGTAAAGGGAAATTTGTTGTGTGAAGGAATTAGAAGTTTTATTTCCACTTTGGTCTATCAGATTTCCATTAAAGCTGGCAAAGGAGTTGAGATAATCTACACTAATAATTAAACCCAGTTTTTTTACTAATCTAATGCTAATATCTGCACCACCTCCAAAAACAAAATTACTGCTTGTCATAACAGGTTGAGTAGTAGTAAAAGTTCCACTAGCTGAAGAATAATTCTGCTGAGAAGTACCCGACCAACCATACCATGTTCCAGCTATTTTTGTTTCAGGGCTTTTAGCTTGTTGCCATCCGCCTGATAATTTAAGCCTGATTTTAACCTTATCAAAATCAAAGTTTGCAGCTATTCCTAATAGAATATTATTTGTATTCCAACTTTTTGTATTGTAGTTAGTTAATGTTTGACTGTAGCCACCACCCAATGCATAACTGGGATGATATGGAAACACATCATTTTGACCCAGCGTATCTGCTTTATTTACCGTATTGAAATAACTACAAATAAATCCAAAGTTTTTATGAACTAAACACATAACTTCTGCTTTACCATTAAAATCAATTTTAGGAACACCAGCATAATTAGTGCCAGTATAGAAGGAAGCAGTACCATTGGGATTATATACAGCAAATTTGCCAAAAGGAATTGATAACCCACCTGAAACAGCAAAGAAGAATCTATTAAAATTTGTTTTGATTAAAGTATCACCAACATTAGCATAACCAGCTTTACAAACTGCAAAGAAGATAATTAATTTAAGTTGCTAGTTAGTGAGTTTGCTAATTTGAAGAGCAAACACGAATAAAAT
>CAJCJB010000169.1 GCA_903970545.1 Candidatus Saccharimonadota bacterium
ATTTTATTCGTGTTTGCTCTTCAAATTAGCAAACTCACTAACTAGCAACTTAAATTAATTATACTGTTTTTTGACATCTTATACCAACCAAATTCATTCATTTTAAGAAGAAAGAATATTATTACTGCACATAACCCACACCTGCAAACACTGAATGTAATGCTTAGAAATTCACGAATATTTTTAATATGAAGATTTGGAAGATTATCTGTAATAAATTTTCTTCCTACTGCTCCCAGCACATATTTAATTAAGGAAATGAAAAAAGATTCAATCATATCGCAAATATAGTCAAAGCCAACGGAATAAAAAACAGAAAATCCCCTGCCGTTAAGCAGAGGATTTTAATATAAAAAGTTATGCTTTAATACCTAAGAGCACCTGTAACCGTATAAGTGGTTGTACTAGTACTTGTAGTATACGTACAAACTATATTGGTAAAATAAGATGTGTTATTGGGTGAGGGCGACGCAACTACATTAACTACGCCAGAGATTGCTTTAGCTGTAATAGTTGTTGTTGGTGATACCCAAAAGTTACATTGATTTGCTGAAGGATATACACTAACAATAGAATAAGTGCCTGTTGCAGGAGCCATATTTCCAAGAAAATTTATTTGAATTTGAGGATATGTATTAACCGCATCATAAACAAAAACAAGATATTCACCAGAACTTGCACTACCATTCGTTTGAAGGTTACTTGCAGAGCTTCCGTTAATTGCAAAATTTGTACTGGTTGTGTTGGTTGGTGTTGAGGTTGTACCTGTAGTAGAAGTTGTACTACTTGTAGGTGAGCTAGTAGTTGCCGGGGTAGAGGTTGTGCTGCTTTTTTTGCACGCAAAAGCAATTAATATTGCTACCGTTAAAATTGAAGTGATAGTAAATAATTTTTTCATGAATTTGTTTGTTATGTTTCACCAAAAGTAAGCAAATATTTTATAAGATAAAAAATCCCCTGCCGCTAAGCAGAGGGCTTTTAAATTAAAATTCTTAAACTTCAATCTACAACACAGGTGTAGTAAACGGTCCGTTCCATGGTCCGTCTAAATTAGGGTGTTTGCTTTTTGCCCACCGGAGGGTGAAAACCGTTTTGCATTATTTTAAAGAACGATAATACATACTATACAAAAACCGTGCCAAAGAAGTAAAATCAAGCATCAAAGAGTGTGTTAAAGATGCAAGCACAAAAGTTGCCACATTGTTTATTTGCTATTTTATAGCAACAGGATGTTTTGGTATATTTGAGGGTAAATAGCTTCTTATGCGATTTACTCTTTTCTGTTTCTTGTTTTTAAGCTTTGTTTTTGTGAAGGGGCAGGAAGATGATTATACAAAAGCAATTAAACTAAATCCTAAAAATGATACAGCTTACTTATAATAGAGGTGTTTTTAAATATGATAAGAAAGATTATAAAGGGTCTAAAAAGACTATAATATGGCTATCAAATTAAACCCTAAAAATGCAAAAGCCTATTTGAGTAGGGGGATTTCAAAGTTTCATTTAAATGGATATACAAAAGCTTTAAAAGACTTTAACAAGTCTCTTGAATTAGATAACATGGATGCTAATACTTATTGTTATCAAGGAACTACTAAGATGGGATTAAGATATTATAAGGAAGCTATTCAGGATTTTAATAAAGCAATTGAGTTAAACTCTAATTTGACGGCTGCCTTCCATAATAGAGGAAGCGCTAAATATATATTAGGAGATAAAACTGGTGCTTGTACTGATTGGGAACAGGCAAATACATTAGGAGACGAAGATGCTTATCATTTATTAAATAGAAGTTGCAAATAATTGTGTTTGGGAGTGTAGTGAAAAGCCTGCCATTATAATTAGCAGAACGTCAAAAAAAGATTGCTTTATTCCTCGCAATGACGAGAATAAAAATTGCCTTACCTTTGGCTGGATGCAAGCAGACGTTTTATACGAAGACAATCATTTAATTGCCATAAACAAAAAACCAAGTGAAATTGTGCAAGGCGATAAAACAGGGGATGAGCCGCTAAGTGAAAAAGTAAAAGCCTTTTTAAAAGAAAAATACAACAAGCCGGGCAATGTGTTTGCGGGGGTTATACATAGAATTGACCGCCCCGTGAGCGGTGTGGTATTGTTTGCCAAAACCAGCAAAGCACTTGCCCGCATGAATGAGTTGTTCCGCACCCACGATGTACAAAAAACATATTGGGCGGTGGTAAAAAACAAACCTCAACAAGAAAGTGATACGCTGGTTAACTACCTAATAAAAGACGAAAAGAACAACCGCTCTAAAGCCTACTCTGCCGAAAATAAATCGGCATTGCGCGCCGAGTTAGATTATAAAATTATTGCAAGCACTAACAACTTTTTTCTGTTAGAGGTAAACCCAACCACGGGCAGGCACCACCAGATACGGGTTCAGCTTTCTACTATGGGCAGCCCTATAAAAGGTGATGTAAAGTATGGTTCTAAAAGGACCAACGAGGATGCTTCTATACATTTGCATGCGCGCAAGCTTTGTTTTGAGCATCCTGTTACCAAAGAAAAGATTGAAATTATTGCACCCCCACCAAACGAAGTAGTGTGGAATGCCTGTGTGCAGGCGTTGAAGTAACAGTCTTCTTTTGTAATTATAAAAATCTGCTTACTTAAAAATAACCAGTCTTGCAGTGTTCTGCAAGGTATTGTTACCGTATATCTTTACAAGATAAAGTCCTGCATTAAACGTGCTGCAATCTACCTGTTGCTGATTAGTAATAAGGTTTTCTTCTTTTAAAACACGCCCCTGCATATCGAATATTTGTATAGATGCATCTGTTAAATCTTTAGAAGTAACCGTAAACACGCCATTAGTAGGGTTGGGGTAAATAGTTATTTGCGTGTTGCTGCCCGTTGATTGCTTTATAGCGGTAGTAAAGTTCTCTTCTCCCAAGAAGTAAATGAGAATATCTTTGATCACAGTATCCCTTGCAGTAGAAGGATAAATGGTTTCAAACGGATATGCCAGATAAACCAACTTCCCCTCTTTTGTTCCGCCTGTAAACACACCCGCATAATGTATGCAGGCATAATCGGTATTGGATGTGGCATAATGCATATCAGGCAAAGAACCATTAATGGTGGTAATTACATCGGGGTACTTAACGTTGTAAGTGCCGTGTGTGCTGTTATCAAAATTTACGGTATCGTTAGCAGGGTAAATGGAAGTGGTTACCGTGCTAACCATACTGTTGTAATACACGCCTGGTTGGTTGTTGGGAGAATCTGCAATAAAGCTTGCTTTCAGGTAATTATTATAGAATTGTTTATCGGCAGTAGTTCCATATAGAGATAAGTTATAGCCAATCTCAGAACCCGATGTAAATAAATAACCTCCTTGCTGCAGATATGATGTTACATAACTTTGCTCTGTTGGCGTAAAGGTAGTATCAGCAGTACTTTCTTCTCCCAATATCCAATCAACCACACGATAATTAGTTAACGAAACTAAATTATTTACAATACCCGTGTGTGTACAAGATTCCACATACTTATTCAAATTATAAAACGATGTACCATGTTGTATGGTAAAATTGTATGTGTTGCCTGCAATATTTCTTTCAAAACCACTAACCAGCAAGGTGCTGTCGGTATGGTTAGTAGGCACTGCAGCCAGTACTTCCGAAAGAGTTGAGTTAGTGTTGGTAACAGAATCATACGCTGATATTTTCACAAAATATAATTGATTGGTTGTTAAGCCTGTTAACACAAGGTTATTCTTTGCTAACAATCTGGGGCAACCGTAGTTTACACCATCAGTACTCATGTAAACATTGTAGCTGGTAACAGCGGGGTCGTTCTCTATCACTAATTTTAAAGATGTTATGCTGTTCTTTAGCAATGCAAATGATTTAGGTGTGTTTAATAATGTGGAGTAAGGATACCAGGGTGTAGCAACCACACCTTCATTACTCAGTATCGGATAATACGTTGGTGATTCCAGAATTGCCTGAATGGTGGTAGGTGTTGTTCCATTAAGCATACAACAGTTTTGTACCAAACGTATACCATGACTGTAATCCATATAGATATCAGCATGTACATTGGTTATAGGCTGTATATAAGTTCCGGTAGGGTAGTACCACCCAAAAATAACCACACGGTTAGCAATGTCATATATCAGCGTATCAATAATAACATCCTTTTTATCTCCACTCACTAGGCTTCCCAATGGATTAGGAAAAGTATCTCGCTGTTGACCTACAATAGAATCGTGATGCGCAAAGAAGGGAACTGTACTCATTAATGGGCCCGCAGGCAAAGGTTGTGGTTCAAGTTTTACAGATGCTGCAGCCCAAATATCACCCACCATTTTGCTTGTCGGCAAGGTTGTTCCGGTAAGAGAAGCTATTTGCGTAGCAAGCATCGGACTCATTGGCATTAAAAAATAATCGCTATCACACCCTATGCATAAGTAATCAGGAGCTACATAATACGTTACGCTTTGTATAATTCCACTAACAGTTGCTGTAGAGGTAACTGCTACAAAGGTTCTATAAAAGTTGGGTACATTACCGGCTGCAACCTGAGCATAAATCATATCTTCTCTGCTGGTAAGACTTAATGTGGAGGACGCTATGGTGGCTTCAAACTGACTACCACTAAGAGCGGTGCTTAGTCTTGGCGGCAGGTTTAATGTTTGAGAAGATATGGCAATGCATTCACAAACAAAAAGAATAAGGAAAAGTTTACGCATGAATTATATTTTAGGGCTAAGATATAGATTAGAACGTTAACAGCAATTTGTTTAAAAGTTAAAAGATTGCCCATAAAAGAAGCCTCCTTATTTTCTAAAATTGAGACATGGTTTTGCAGTATAAAAAAGCGGTTGCTATTCTTTTTTTATTAGTGTTATTGATGCTTTCTCTTTTATCATGTGGGGAAAGAAAGAACCCTAACAGCGATAAGAAGATTTTTCATTACAATGAGCTTGGTGGCATAAGTTCTTTAGACCCGGCAGCTACCAGAAACACGGAAAACATTTGGGCGGTTAACCAACTTTTTAACGGCTTGGCGCAGATGGATGATAAGCTAAACATTAAGCCTTGCATAGCTAAAAGCTGGAATATTTCTGAAGACGGAAGAACCTATACTTTCCATTTACGTAATGATGTTTTCTTTCACGACCATGAATTGTTTAAGAATAGTAAAGGAAGAAAAGTAATCGCATCCGATTTTGTTTACAGTTTCAATCGCTTGTATAACCCTAAGGTTTCAAGTGCCATGTCATTGTTAGAGAATATTGATAAAACACAAAAGGGAGGGTTCATCGCTCAAAACGATAGCACCTTTGTTATTTATCTGAAAGAAAACTTTTCTCCGTTCTTGGGCATTCTTACCATGAAATATTTCTCGGTAGTACCCATGGAGGTTGTTGAACATTACGGAGAAGATTTCAGGAAGAACCCGGTAGGTACAGGTCCTTTTAGTTTTAAAATGTGGCAGGAGGGTACACAAATTAATATGCTTAAAAACCCTAATTACTTTGAGATGGATGAAAACAACACTCCCCTACCCTACTTGGATGCCATTTCTATTTCATTTATAAAAGATAAGGAAACTTCGTTTATGCAATTTATGAAAGGCGATTTAGATATGGTGTCGGGCATGGAAGCATTTAACCCTAATGAAGTATTGGATGATAAAGGCAAACTAAAACCATTCTACAAAACAAAATACAATCTCCAAACACAACCCTGTTTAAGAACAGATTACTTAGGATTTTTAATTGATGACAAAGTTAATGCAACCAAAAACAGTCCTACTACGAATCGTGCTGTGCGTCGAGCCATAAACTATGCAATCGATAGAGAAAAACTAATCAAACACTTTCACAAGAACTTAGGCATACCCGCTACTGCTGGTTTTATTCCGGCGGCTTTACCTTCTTATAATCCCAACAATGTAAAGGGTTTTTACTATAACCCTGATAAAGCACATGAGTTATTGATAGAAGCCGGTTACCCGGAAGGAAAGAATCTTCCGGAGATATTTTTATATACTACAGAGAACTACACCGATATGTTCGAGTTCATTCAATCTGAATTAGCTGAGTGTAATATTAAGATAAAGATTATGGTGGAAAAACCTTCTGTGCTTACGCAGGCTATTGCCAACAATGAGATCCCTTTCTTTCGTAAATCGTGGATTGGCGATTATCCGGATGAAGAGAATTTTATGAGTTTGTTTTATTCCAAGAATTTTTCGCCTAAAGGGTTTAACTACACACATTATAACAACCCTGTATTTGATAGGCTTTACGAGCAGGCACGTAATTGCCTGAATGATTCGTTAAAGATTACACTCTATCAAAAAATGGATCAGATGTTGATAGACGATGCCCCTATTGTCCCTTTATACTATGATGAGGTGATACGTTTGGTAAGTAAAAGAATTGAGGGTTTAACAACCAACCCCATGAACCTGTTGAACTTAAAACAGGTAAAAAAGAACTAGGTTGTTGGCAAAGCCTTCTTCATCTTCGCCTTCACAATGCCGTTAGTAAGTATCACACAAAGTATAATAACGGTACCTATATAAAAAGAAGTCGTCATGTGTTCGGTTGAGGGCCAAAGTAAAATGGCAAAGAAAATACCGTAAACAGTTTCTAAGTTTACAGTTAGTGTTACTGTAAACGGACTCAGTTTTTTAAGTAAATTGGTACTTGCCACAAATGGAAAGGCTGTTCCCACTACAGAGAAGACTGCCAGGAAAAAAAAATCGGCAGAAGAGATAATAAAGAACTCCTTGCTAAACTCTCCTGCAAAGAAAAGGTATATCGTCAGACAAATCCACCCGCCGCTTAATTCATAAAAGGTTATTTGTTCCGATGTGGTATTGCGCACCAATACCCCATTCCAAACTGTAAATAAAGATGAGGTAAGTGCCGCCAACATCCCGAAAATAAAACCCAAATAGTATTGTATCTCTACTGTAAAGATAATAGAGATGGCACCTATAATAAGCAGTCCGAATAAGATTTCATACCATACAATTCTGCGTTTATAAAAAATGGGTTCTATAATAGAAGTAAATAACGTTCCGGTAGAGAAAGCCACCAGCGTAACAGAAACATTAGAAACCTTAATGGCATTATAAAAACAAAACCAGTGAAATGCCAATACAGCACCAATAGAAAAGAGGATAAAGAATTTCTTTCTGCTTACTTTTAAGTTTGATTTTTGTGAAGTAAAAAAAATAAGTAGCGTTATAACCGTCATTAGCATACGAAACCAAACCAACTGAAATGCCTGTACCGATATAGCTTTGCCAAGTATAGGACTCCAACCCCAAATGAAAACAATGAAGTGTAAAAGCAATTGGGGTTTACTGATGTTCTTAAACATGATGGCGAAATTAATGTAATTTTGAATGCTCATGTCGCAGGATTTAATTTACCTTGATTATAACGCAACCACACCCGTTGACGAGCGGGTTATGCAGGAAATGCTTCCTTACTTTACCACTTGTTTTGGCAATGCGGCAAGCAAAACGCATGCCTTAGGCTGGCAGGCAGAAGCCGCTGTAGATAAAGCCCGAAAACAAGTAGCTACTTTTATTAATAGCGAAGAAAGCGAAATTATTTTCACATCGGGCTCCACTGAAGGCTGTAACCAGGCAATTAAAGGTGTGTTCGAAAAGTACCAAACAAAAGGCAACCATATTATTACCATTGCTACCGAACACAAAGCCGTTTTAGATACCTGTGCTGCGATTGAGAAGCGAGGTGCTGTTGTTACCTGTCTTTCTGTAACCCCTGAAGGGTTGATTGATTTGGATGAATTAAAGAATAGTATTACAGATAAAACTATTTTAGTTTGCATAATGCTGGCTAATAATGAAACGGGTGTTATACAACCCATGCAGCAAATTACAGAAATAGTGCATGCGCATAAATCTATCTTGTTTTGCGATGCCACACCGGCTGCCGGAAAAATGATGGTTGATGTAAACGAACTGGGTGTTGATTTACTTTGTCTTTCTGCACATAAGTTTTACGGACCAAA
>CAJCJB010000170.1 GCA_903970545.1 Candidatus Saccharimonadota bacterium
GTTTGCTTCAAGCACATGTTGGTTTGCTTCGAGCACATGTTGGTTTGCTTCGAGCACGAGTTGGCTTGCTTCGAGCACTGGTTGGCTTGCTTCGAGCACTGGTTGGTGTCCTTCGAGCACATGTTGGTTTGCTTCAAGCACAGGTTGGCTTACTTCAAGCACGAGTTGGTTTCCTTCGCGCACAGCTTGGTTTCCTCAAAAAACAGTACTATTTGCCTCTAAAACACCTTCGTTTCTTTAAAATTGGCAAAGTTTTGTGGCAGATTAGCCAAAACGGGCTTTAAAAGCGGGGCGGAAGAAATAAATGATATCATTAAGTCAATTCTTAACCATAAAACAAATGCCCCGTTATTATGGGGCATTTGTTTTACAAAAAAGATTTCTTCTTTATTGTATAGCACAGGTAGTAGTTGCGGTACCCGCTATAGTAATACCAATGTTAGTGCAAATGGTATTGGCTTTGTTTTTAAAGTTGGTTATGGTTTCCTGTGTGGTAACAATATCTACACCCGGTTGGGCAGTAGTGCAAACACAGTTATACGGCTTTCTGCATGATACAGATAATGCCGCAACTAATATAAGTGATAAGATTATTTTGTTCATTTTTAGTTTTTTATGTTTAACAATATTATTTACCAAACTGGTAAGCTATACCCAAGTTACAATGCAGCGCAGTAATAGACTGGTGATAATCAGTTATTAATCTGCCTGTATTAGCTATCCTATTAGAGTTTTTTATGGTAATGTTTGGGTCGGTGTAATAGTAATCTACATTTAGCTTAATAGCTATATGATTAGTTATAGCATACCGTAAACCTGCACCTGCCTGAAAACCAAAGCCATTAGCCGTTGACATACTTTGGGTAAACGGATGAGGTTTACCTCCATCTATATCAATAAAATTAAGTTCGGCTGTGCTAACGTGCGTAATGCCTCCAACAACACGTACGTCAATAGTAAACTTTTTTATAGGGAATGAAAAATAAGGTCCTACAAAATAGTTATAGAAGTTGTACTTGGTTCCTGCTGATGCCTTGGCACTATCACTATCAAAGTCTAATTGATAACCAACAGCCAAACTATCTAACCCTTTATTACTTACATTGTATGATGAAAAGGAAAACACACCGCCTATACCAATATACTTACTAAAAAAATAAGCTCCCTCCAAACCTGCATTATACCCGTTAGGGTTTGCAAAACCGGATGCAGGATTAGAGTAACTTGTTTTAGTAATGTTTCCCATCAAATTAGAGTAACCGCCTGAAACACCTATAAAACTCTTTGCTTTATTAACGTCGGTGGCATCTTGTGCAAAAGCAGTATAGCTTATGAAGCTAACCACTATATATAAAATTATTTTTTTCATGTCCTTTATTTTTTTAGTGAATACTGACTGAGAATGTTACCTGAGAATCTGTTGAGCCTGGCGCAAATGTTCCGTTCTTGGCATTAGGCTGGTGCCTTAATATACCTGTTATCCATCCGTTGCAAGTAGCAGTATCGGTAGTAAACGTATCATGCATACCAATAGGTAAAGGCGGATTATTGCTATCATGGTCAGTTGCTGTAATGGTTACATGATTACCACCTGTTGGTTTAACAAGCCCACCACCCGGGAAGAAAAAGTATAAGTGATAGTTTTGTCTTGTTACTTCTATTTCATACGTTAAATCTACCTGACTGGGAGTGCCTAAAGGAGGTAAAGAATCGTAAATATGTACAGATAAAGAATAGGTTGTATTCTTTTTTAAGATACATACAGCATGACTTGTATCGGGTGGAATGGTAGGGTTAGCCACGTTTAAGTCTTGCCAAAAAGCCCAAACGGTATCATTAGGATTAGCCACGTTTTGAAAACGCCATCCTATACCTGTCATGGTTTCGTTTCCGGGCAGCGGAGGAGAAACTTGTTGTTCAGGTTTTTTACATGCCCCGAATATCAGCGCACCTAATAAGAATACGCTAATTATTATTTGATTTGTTTTTGTGTTCATTTTAATTTTATTTAATGTTTATATAATTTTTAATTCATCATTCTGTTTCACGCATAGCAGGGCGGTCCCCTTGATTGCGTTGGGGTTTCATAACCAAAGTAGGTTTTGGTTATAAATACCTCTCCATAATAATTGATTTTAAAATAACTGGTAAGGTTTAACGTTTGAGATAAGAATAGTTTTTTATTGATGATTACATCGCATAGAAAACACACATCTGAATCAGATTTATGTGCATGAAAACCTTTCTTTACGACATCGTGAAACAACACACCACAGCACTTACTTATTTCATGCTGGTGTGTAAATAAAACAACTTCGCCGCTTACAAATACTGTAAGCAACAGGTAGATAAAAGCAATATGTTTCCTGCTTCTACGACGCATTAGCTATGTTACTTTTAAAAATAGAGAAAGGTATCTTCAACCGTAGCGTTATATTTCTTCCCAGTTCATTGGCAAAGTATCTGAAGCGGTCTAAATAATCTCTGTAAGATGTATTTAAAAGATTGGTTCCGCTAAGACTGATGCTCATTTCCTGTTGTTTTACTTTTACCGAAAAACCTAAACTTGCATTAAGCAACCAATAGCCTTTAGGAGGTGGTACATAATCACTATTAGGTGGTACATGGTTTTGTGTGGCAACAACCAGTGCAGAAACATTGAAGAATAATTGCTTAACCCTTTTGTAAGAATCTTTGGTAAAAGAGAGTCCGTTATCTGTACGGTTGGCAGGCATATAAATTAAATAGTTGTTGATAGACTCATTATACCCATAGACAATAGTTGATTTGGATATAATAGAAATGTTTCCTGTGGGATTACTTTTAAAAAGAGCGAAGTTAAAATCGGCATCAACCCCTGTAATATAAACATTGGCGGCCGTGTATT
>CAJCJB010000171.1 GCA_903970545.1 Candidatus Saccharimonadota bacterium
TTTCGGGTGGTATGTATCCGGTATCTGCCATACTTACCAACGATGAAGTAATGATGCTTATTAAGCCTGGACAGCATGGTTCTACCTATGGCGGAAACCCCATTGCTGCCAAGGTTGCTATGGCTGCTTTAGAAGTGTTGGTGGATGAAAAGCTATCTGAGCGTGCCGAGTATCTTGGTGTTATTTTACGCGAAGAATTAAATAAAATTAAATCTCCATTGCTTAAAGAAGTACGCGGTAAAGGTTTACTAAATGCCATTGAGATTAACGAACAACCCGATAAAACTGCCTGGGATATTTGTTTACAATTAGCTGATAAGGGCTTGTTGGCAAAACCAACTCACGGTAACATTATACGTTTTGCTCCGCCTTTGGTTATTACCGAAGAGCAGATAAAAGACTGCGCCCGTATTATTACCGAAGTAGTAGAGGCTTTTTAATGAAATAAATTTTACTATAAGTTTAATAAATCACTCATGGTGTAAATACCCTTTTTGTTATATAAAAACTCTGCTGCTAAAACTGCACCTAAAGCAAAACCTTTACGGTTATAGGCTTTATGTGTAAGAGAAATCTCATCTATATCTGATTTATAAAAAACAGTATGTGTACCAGGTACTTCATCTTCACGAACCACATCAATAAATAAATCAGTATTCCCCTTCTTATCAATGCTCCAGTTATTTTTTTTAGAATGATTAGCTAATATTTTTTCTGCTGTAGTAATGGCAGTACCACTTGGTTTATCAAGCTTATGGATGTGATGGATTTCTTGCATAGCGACTTCGTAATCAGAAAATTTATTCATCATGCGGGCTATCTCTTCATTCATTTTAAAGAATAAATTAACTCCCAAACTGAAGTTAGTGGCATAAAAAAGAGAGTGATTTTCCTTTAGACAATATGATTTTATTTCTTCAAACTTAGTATACCAACCTGTAGCACCAACAATAATAGGTAGTTGCGCTTCAAAACACTTATAAATATTACTAATTACCGTATCAGGGGTGCTGAATTCAATAGCTACATCAGCTTGTTTTAATTGCTCTTTTGTAAGGATACTGCTATTCTCCTTATCTATTTTTAAAACAATACGATGATTTCTTTGCAAGGCAATTTGTTCAATTTCTTTGCCCATTTTGCCGTATCCGAAAAGTGCGATGTTCATTATATGATTTGTATCGAAGGTTATTTTTTAAAAGTAAGTGCAATACTAAGCCCTGCACCAATACCAAGTGAACTTTGCGCACAATAAAAAGGTTTAGGCTTTATACTTAAAGTAAGGTTATCGCTTACATCAAAGGTTTTAAAATGACCATCAATGCTGGCATCAATAATATTAAGCAGGTAAACAAATCCAATACCTATAACGGTTTCATCCAAGCGCTTTTTGTACAATAACTTTTGGGTGTTTAAATCTGTCGTATTGTATATAGCTAACCAAGGCCTCTTGCCGCCGGAGGCATTATAATTTGCAGCTGTAACGGTATCTTGATGCTGGAAACGAAATTGTAATTCTTTATGATATGTTTGATATAAAGTATCTTCACGATGTATCAAATAAGCCATACCTGCTAAAGCCACATATATAAAGGGTATCTTCCAGTATTTTTTGTTGTAAAATTGCCCTAACCCGGGTAAAATAGTTGACATGAGAGCTGCTTTGTGCGCTTCTTTATTAGCCATTTTCTTCAAGGCTTTATCAGAAGCTGTGGTATCTTTTGGTGCAGGAGGGGTATCTGTATAAGTACTAACAGCAGCATAATTGATTGATGAAACAAAAAGTAGAATAAAAAGGCAGCTTATTATCTTTATATTCCTAGTCATTATTTACTAAGCAACCTTCTTACATAAATAAATCATTTCTCCTTTAGGAAGACGGTATCTGTCAATTAATTCAGGAGAGAAACTATTCGCATAATCATCGGCAATAACGGTAAAGCCTGCTTCTTCCAAACGGTTTTTATAATCCAATCCGAACAAACGCACATGGTCTTTTTGCCAAAAGTGTTCTTCACGGGCTTCTGGTGTGGTAATGCTTTTATCTTCGTAAGTGGTTTGTCGAGTAATATCCATAGGTACTTGGAAGATACCCCAACCACCCGGCATCATAATACGATACAACTCGCGCATACATTGTTTGTCATCATCTACATGCTCCAGTACGTGATTGCAAAATATCACATCAAAGGTATTATCTTTAAAAGGTGCGTGGTGCAAATCCATCTTTACATCGGCGATGGGTGAGTTTAAATCTGCCGTAGTATAAGTAAGGTTTTTCATTGCCTTAAACAGTTTATAAAAGCATTGTTCGGGTGCAATGTGCAGCATGTTGTGCTGTGCAGTAAAGAAATCGGTTTTGTTTTTTAGATAAAGCCATAGTAGTCTGTGGCGTTCTAAAGAAAGGCTACCCGGACATAATACATTTTTTCTTTTGGCTCTGCCTGAATAGCCATAAGGCAAGAATTTACGATACGTTTTTCCGCTGATGGGGTCTTCGTATTTATTGCCTGCATAAACAACAGGAGCAATTTTACTGAACAATAAACTTACCTGAATTAGAATAGGACGCGGTATGGTACGCAACAACCAATGAAACATTTACACTAACTTTGAAATAATATCCTCAACATTCATGCCATCTGCTTCGGCTTTGTAATTACGCACTATACGGTGCCTTAATACATGGTGAGCAACAGCTTTTACATCTTCAATATCGGGAGAGTATTTGCCATTTAGTGCCGCATGACATTTAGCACCTAATACTAAGTACTGTGATGCACGTGGACCTGCACCCCATGATAAGTATTGTTGTGCTAAGGTAAGCCCCCCCACCCCCCGAAGGGGGGATTCAGCACGCACCAATTTTCCCCCTTCGGGGGAATTAAAGGGGGCTGGACGAGTACTTACAGCAAGCTTCACAGCATATTCTATCACATTATCAGCAACAGGTATCTTACGGATTAACTGCTGGAAATATATAATCTCTTCTGCAGATATAATTTTATTTAAGGTTACATTTCTGTCAATTGTGGTTTGCTTAACCACTTCAAACTCTTCTTCTAAAGTTGGGTAATCTAACCAAAGATTAAACATAAAACGGTCTAACTGAGCCTCGGGTAGGGGGTAGGTACCCTCTTGTTCTATAGGGTTTTGGGTAGCTAATACAAAGAAAGGGTCGGGCAGTTTATATCTTTTTCCGGCAACGGTAACTATGCGCTCCTGCATAGCTTCCAACAAAGCAGCTTGTGTTTTGGGTGGTGTACGGTTAATCTCATCGGCTAATACAATATTGGCAAATAAGGGTCCCTGCATAAATTTAAAGTTGCGGGCTTCGTCTAATATTTCAGAACCGGTAATATCACTGGGCATTAAATCGGGAGTGAACTGTATGCGGTTAAAGGTTAGCCCCAGCACATCGGCAATGGTATTTACCAATAAGGTTTTTGCCAAACCGGGCACACCAACTAAAAGGCAATGCCCTCTGCAAAAAACAGATATAAGCGTGTTATTTATAACCTCATGCTGACCAACTATTACTTTACCTATTTCGGCAGCCAGTTTTTTGTTGGTTGCATGCAAAGCATCCATAGCTTCCACATCTGATTTGAATTGCATCGTTTGATTTTTAGAGGAAGCGAAGTTAGTATAAGCAAGCCTCATACCCAAATAAAAAAGCCTCACATCGCTGCAAGGCTTTTTGATAACCAACTACTTTATGCTTAAAGCACTTTTACTACTACGGGTATAGATGCAGCACCTTTGCCGGCAGTGCCAATGGCATATACTCTAAAAGCATATTTAGTACCACTGGTTAAACCACTAACGGTAAATTTAACTTTGGTGCATACATCATTAATGCTCCAAACATAAAAGGCTCTTGCGCCAGATTCTGGAACCGTAGTAGAAATTACACCCCCGGCAGTTATATCATTACTAATTTCAATAATATAAGCGCGGGCATATTTTACACTTTTCCATTTTAAATCAATAGCACCCTCCACAATAGAAACACCGGTTAAACCTGCCGGAGCCAAAGGCAACGGAGCTTTGTTTTTAGGACGTTTAAAATCCATACCTGCACTAAGTATAATGGCTTGTGCATCTCCACCCGCTGCAGCCGCTGCGTTGGCAGTAGCTTCTACATAATTACCTAACTGAGAAAGTATATTATCCAATATAGCCTCCTTAGCATGCATGGTAGCCGTTTTGTTTTTACCTCCGTCTATTGCCGCTATGCTGGCTGTTTCTGTATCATTGGCAGCCGTAGTTACCGATGCCAAAGGCGGGTTTGGCGTGGTAAAATTGCTGTTTCCGGTTATAGAGATAACCACGTTTCTACTATACTCTATTTTGTCGTTGGTTGGCCTCTCGCCTAACCGCAGACTGACTTTTTCTATTTTCATGAGATTAAAATTTTAAGTACAATTTATATTGATGGGTATAACAACACTTTTTTGTTAACGACTGAATGGTTATTGTAGAAAAAAGCCGATGCCTTATATGCCTTGCATTTTGGGGCGTTTTTAGTTTTTTGATGTAATCATGCGTTTATTTTTATTAAAGGTAGTAAATAGTCATATTATAAATTACACGTTTCGACCAAACCCCCGAATTATTTTTTAAACGGTCGATTTTAACAAAAAAACGGTAAAATAAAATTCTGTAAATACCTAAAAAACAGAAATTGTACGAAAACTTAAAACATCAAAAGTTTATCTTAAAAGCTGTATGTTTGCTTTAAACATCATACGAAAATTAAAAACATCAGAAGTTTATCATAAAAGCTGTACGTTTATAATAAAAACCACACGTTTGCCCTAAACATCGTACGAAAACTAAAAACATCAGAAGTTTATCGTAAAAGCTGCATGTTTAAGGCAAACATAGATATCCTGAAAAAAATAACGCTAAGATTAAGACAAACATAGCGTTCTCTGAAAAAATATTGCAATGTTCAAGGCAAACATAGTATTCTTTAAAAAAAATAGCTACCGCCCTAAAAAGAGCAGGTAGTTTTTAATAGGCATCTAACTATTTTATTACTGCATAAACCCAACCTTTTATAAAAAGGGTACGTATAGGTATAGTTAGGCATAACGTGAAACTATATGGAAAACAACACACGCATAGAGTATATAGATGGAAAGGCAGAAGAGTTTTATTCGGCCAACGAAAGCACAAAGGTTATAGAAGGCTTTATTGTTTTTTATGAAGATAAGGAATGCAAAGAAGCCTTTATGATGATAAATTTATCCCAGATACGGTCTGTTAAAACCTTTTAGTATAAGCCTTACCTTATCAACTGCACAAAGCCTTTGTAGGTATTGCCGTTTACCTTTACTACAAAAAAGTAGGTTCCATCGGGGGCATCGGCTCCTTTATTTGTTTTACCATCCCAGGCTTGGTTTCTTTCGGTTGCCGTAAATAATAAAGAGCCCCACCTGTCGTATACCAACAAAGAGTAACTCTCTTCGGGGCAAAGCCCGGGTATATAAAACTGGTCGTTTGTATTATCGCCATTGGGCGTAAAAATATTAGGTATGCGTTTTTTATCTATACAAGGGGTAGATATTACTAATAGTGTAGCACTTCCCTGGCATCCGTTTAAATCGGTTGCAGTTAGCGTGTAGGTTAAGGTATCTCCCGTTCCGGTAACGTTGGTGTTGGCACAGGTAATGCAACTGATGTTAGTGTCGGGAGTCCAGATATACGTATAAGGTGCATGCCCGCTGCTTGCCATACCCGATACACTGCCTGTACTATCCTCGCCAAGCGCAAGTGTAGTTGGTGTTACCGATACATTAACTCCATTAATAACCGTTACATTACCATCAAGGTAAGATAGTGAGCAAGGCCCGGCGGTAGTAGTAGTGGTTAGAACAAGCACAGGGGTAAATCCTCCCACTGTATTATAGGTATGCGTTATAATGTTGCTGCCTGTTATTTCAGCTCCGTCGCCAAAAAACCATTGATAGCTTTCTGTATTTGTGCTTTGCCCCACAAAGTTTACCTTTAATGGATTGCAACCCGATGTAGGAGTAAAGGAGAATGAACCTATAGGACCCGGAACAACCAAAACACTATCTTTAGTTATAGTATCGGTGCACCCGCCTGGGTTGGTTACAATAAGTGTTACATTATAAGAACCGGGTTGCGTATAGGTATAATTAGGGTTTTTTAAAGTAGAGCTTGCACCGTTTCCAAAATTCCATTGCCATGCATTAGGATAACCGGTTGATAAATCATTAAAAGCAACCTGCATATTTCCGCATCCGGTAGAAATAATTAAACTATCAAAGTTGGCTTTTGGCTTTAATATCAATACGGTATCAGGATAAGAGGATACACAGCCGTTTGTATCTGTTACAGTAAGTGTAACGTGGTATAATCCATCAGCTGCATAAGAATGTGTAGTAACCGGATTATAGCCTGAAGATATGATTGGTGTTCCATCACCAAAGTTCCAGCTATATTGGGGTACAACTGCATTGGTAGTGCTGCCATTAAACGTAAGCGTATTCCCTCTGCAAGAAAAAGGTAATGGTAACACACTATAGTTAGGTACAGGAAAGGTAGGGTTTATATAATCAACCTTAACCAGTGAATCTTTACAACCGTCTTTATCAGTTACTACTAAGGTAACGTTATAACTTCCCGGGTTAGTATATGTTTCGGTAGGAGGGAAGTGAGGTGCTACGGCATAAGATAAGCTCTGTCCGTTACCAAAGTTCCAGTTCCATTGCACAATGCCCGAATCGCTAATGGTACTATCCGTAAAAGTAACTAAAAGTGCTGCGCAACCCTTTAATGGACTGGCATGAAAGTAAGGTTCAGGTCCCATGGTTACTAATTTCTTGGTAATAGAATCTTTACAACCGTTCACATCAGTAATAACCAGTTTCACAAAATCTTTGCCGGGCGTATTATAAGTATAAGAAGGATTAGCTATAATGGATGTATCAGATGTTGAAATAACATCTCCAAAGTTCCAAAAATAAGTATTAGCATCTTGTGATGTGCTTGTAAATGCAGATGTAAAAGGATAGCAGCCGGTACTATCACTCTCGATAAAATTAGCGACAGGCTTTGCAATCGTAAAAGACGACATACTGGAATCAATACAATGCGATTTATAATTATAAGCAATAAGTGTGCAGGTTACAGCACCTGTAGCCGTGTATGTATGTACAGGATGCGTTGTGTTAGTGATGTTTTGTGTGCCATCTCCAAACTTCCATACCAAAGAATCTGCCCCTTCGGATGTACTGTTAAAATTTACATTAAAATAAGTAAGACAACTTAATGTGTATGTAAACTGTGCTTTAGGGGCTAAAACAATTACCGGAGTAGCAAAAGAAGTATCTGTGCATCCGTGATTATACGCAACTACCTTTATTTGATATTTACCGGTATCACCATAAACGTGAATGGCATTTTGCATAGTGCTGGTTTGTCCGTCTCCAAAAAGCCATGT
>CAJCJB010000172.1 GCA_903970545.1 Candidatus Saccharimonadota bacterium
CCCACATTCAGCATCCCCTCCGAAATATCTACACCGATAACTTTCTTAGCGTTGGTCTTTAAAGCTTCAATGGCAAAATCGCCTGTGCCTGTGGCAATGTCCAATATAATTTGTGGTTGCTTGGCTTTTAAAATGTTTACCGCCTTTTTGCGCCAACCTTTGTGTATGCCTAAAGACAAGAGCGAGTTTAAGAAATCATAGCGAAACGCTATGTTATTAAACATTTCGGCAACCTGCTCTTTCTTAGGTTGGGTTTGGTTGTAAGGAGTTACTTCTGACAATTATCGTATAATATCTAAATTCAACGCTTCTTTCAAAAGTTGGTCTTTATCTAAAGAAACAACTCCCACCTGCTCACAAACTAAACCGCCTGCCAGATTAGCCAATGCAGCGGTTAATATGGGGTTGGTTTCTAATGCCAGACATAGAGCGGCAACACTAATAACAGTATCTCCTGCACCTGATACATCAGCTATATTTCTATAATGTGCAGGTATAATTTCTTTTGTGCTACGTGAGTTGGTACAAATTCCCTTTTCGGAAAGGGTAAGCAAGATGGTATCTATTTTTTGTTTTACCCTAAAGCTGCTAATTACTTTTTGCAGCTCATTCAGGTTATCCGTATTCATATCAAGCTTTAAACCTTCTTTCAATTCTTTTAAATTGGGTTTAAACAGTGTAACGCCTTTGTAGTTTAAAAAGTTCTTCTTCTTAGGATCAACTGCAACCGGTATCCCCAGCTTCTTAGCCAAATCAACTGTTTTGGATATAATTTTATTGGTGATAAGTCCTTTGTTGTAATCTTCAAAAATAATTACATCAATTTTATCATGTTGAAGAATGAAAGAAATAAGCTGCAATAGCTGGTCGGTTTCAGAAGCAATAATATCTTCTTCCGATTCTTCATCTACACGTACTAACTGGTGGTTATTACCAATTACGCGGGTTTTAACCGTAGTAACACGCTCACGCGATTTAAGAATACCTTTCTGACTAAGCTTTTGTTGCTTTAATAAATCTAAAAAAGCCAAGCCATCATAATCAACACCAATCACGCTACACAAAATAGGCGTAGCGCCTAAAGCCTGTAAATTAAGGGCTACGTTAGCTGCACCCCCCAAGCGTTTTTCTTTTTGTTTAATGGTAACAATAGGCACAGGCGCTTCGGGTGATATGCGCGATACGTTCCCCCACAAGTAAGAGTCAACCATTACATCGCCAATAACAAGCACGTTAAGGTTGTTGAACGATTTAAACAGTTCGCGGATGTGTTCCTTTTTTACAGAATATTTCTTCATTCTTTATTAACTCAGTTTTTCAACGGCTTGTTTTATGCGTGCAATAGCTTCGCTTAGTTTTTCTTCAGAAGTAGCATAACTGATACGCAAACAGTTATCATCGCCAAAGGCAGCACCAGGAACCATTGATACGGCAGCTTCTTCCAGTATATACATACATAAATCGGTTGCGTTGGTAATTACCTTATCATTATGTTTTTTACCAAAGAAATAACTTACATCCGGAAAAACATAAAACGCTCCATCCGGATTATTGCATTTAAAACCTTTTATATTATTTAATGCTTTTACTACTAAATCTCTTCTGCGTTTAAAAGCATCTCGCATAGGATAGGTAGTTTCAGCAGAGAGATGCATAGCAGCGAACATAGCTTTCTGGGTAATGCTGCAAGTAGCAGAAGTAAACTGCCCCTGCATTTTATCGCAGGCTTGTGCAATCCATTTAGGTGCAGCCATAATGCCACCGCGCCAGCCTGTCATAGCAAACCCTTTAGATACTCCGTTAATAACAACGGTACGCTCTTTCATTCCGGCTATATGAGCAATGCTTGCATGTTTACCAACAAAATTTATATGCTCATAAATCTCATCACTAACCACATATAATTCTTTGTATTGTTTAATCACATCAGCTAAAGCACTCAATTCTTTCTCGCTATAAACAGAACCCGTAGGGTTACAAGGAGAAGAAAAAATCATCATGCGGGTTTTGCTAGTAATAGCCTGTTGCAACTGCTGAGGCGTCATTTTAAAATCATTCTCAATAGATGTATTTACAAGAACAGGTTTGGCTTCGGCAAGTTTTAAAATCTCGCTATAAGTAACCCAGTATGGAGCGGGTACAATTACTTCATCGCCCGGGTTAAGCATGCACATTACCGCATTGGCAATGCTTTGCTTGGCTCCTGTAGAAACTACAATTTCATCTGGAGTAAACTCTAATTGATTATCGCGCAAAAACTTTCCGCAAATAGCCTGACGCAACTCCACATATCCCGAAACGTGCGTGTAGAAACTGAAGTTATCGTCAATCGCTTTTTTAGCTGCCTGTTTAATTACATCGGGTGTATTAAAATCAGGCTCTCCTAAAGTTAAGCTGATGATGTTAACTCCCTGCGCCGCCAAATCTCTGCTCTTTCTTGCCATGGCAATAGTTTGAGATTCTGCTAACGTCTGTACACGATTGGATAAATACATAGTTTGTAATTAATGCCTCAAAACTAACAAAATGTTTATTGTAAAGACTTGCTAATCTTAATTTCTTTTGTGGGTTTCGATGTGTTGTCATTTCGACTGAAAGGAGAAATCTATAATTAGATTTCTCAGTCGTGCCTTCTTCGAAATGACAAACAAATTGATAACTTACCTAACAATAACCAACCTTTTATTTACCATACCCTCATTACTTGTGATGCTAATATTATAAACACCCTCATTTAAATCTGTTGCATCTATAGTTGTTTTGCCGTTAATAGTTTGGCTTAATACAAGCTTACCACTTACATCATAAATCTGTATAGTTTGTTTTGCTGTACTATTTGTCTCTACAACAAAGCTACCGTTGCTAGGGTTGGGGTAGATAGAGATATTAGTATTGAGACCTGAGATTTGAGCAATGCCTGTTGTACTATTTTTTACATTAATATAAACCATTGTACTTAAAGGGCTGTTATTACCTAAACGATAAACCGAATCACTTTGGCAATAAGTTGCACCACAATTGTTACTATCTATAGCAGTAACACAAATATTATAAGAACCTGCAGCATGATAAGTATGACTTGGATAAAGGCCAACCGAAGTATACCCATCACCCCAATACCATGTTGCTGTTTTTATATTAGAAGGGTAGGTAGGGTAAGCATCCCAGGTATGAGGTACTGCATCCTGAACTAAAGTAAAACTTACTGTAGAAGTGCAACTTGAAACAATAGGGCAACTATTTGCATTACCTGTTCCGCAAAGTGGAGTTGTTGTATAAGAATTCATAGCTGGTAAAACGTAATTAGGTAAGCAGGTATAAAGATTACACCCTATATCTAAATAAGAAATAGAATTAGGAAAAGTTGGAAAACAAGATATGTTATTTGATTTACAATCTAAATAAGATAATGAATTGGGTAAAGCAGGAAGGCTGGTTATATAATTATAAAAACAAATTAAAGTATCTAATGAATTAGGTAAAGCAGGAAGGCTGGTTAAAATACCCGCTGGAGGTGGATTACCGCTTAAGGGACTGCATGGATATCCACCACCATTACTACAATTTAAATAAGAGAGTGAAGCAGGTAAAGCAGGGAGGCTTGTTAAATAAATATTATTACTGCAATCTAAATGGATAAGCGAAGTAAAATATTGAACACCGCTTAAGTTTGCAATACCTAAACCACCGCAATTAATAGTATGAGTAGAGGTTGTAACCAAAGTACTACTTGTGTTTAAAGAATCTCCTTTAAAAGTAGTTGGTACAATGGTTTTTAGGTAGTGTACAAAGTTAGAATCGGGTATGGCTACATACGGTGTTTGCGCATTTACCTGTTTAATACAAACCAGTAAAGCAATAAGTAGTATTTTTTTCATACC
>CAJCJB010000173.1 GCA_903970545.1 Candidatus Saccharimonadota bacterium
TGTTGCGCCTGTGCTAACTGTAACGTTGCTATAGTCAACACAGATAAAATGATTTTTTTCATAGTATTGTTTTTATTTTGGATTTAGATACAAAGGTAATCCCTAAGTTTAATAATACAACCAATTTTAATTGCTTAAAATATCTTAACTTTTTATTGCGGGTTACAATAAATAGCCTATATTTGCACTCCATTTTTATATAGAAAAGCATGGCAAACCATAAATCATCAGAGAAACGTATCAGACAAACTGAAACAAAAAAGTTGCATAACCGCTACCAAGCTAAAACTGCACGTACTTTCTTAAAACGTTTACGTACAACTACCGATAAAGCAGAAGCTACTGCATTACTACCTAAAGTTGCTTCTATGCTTGATAAATTGGCAAAACGCAATATTATTCATAAGAATAAAGCATCTAATTTAAAATCAAAACTTACTAAAACAGTAGGCAAGATTAAATAAGTTTAATTTTAATAAAAAGAAGGCTGTTTCAGAAATGAGTCAGCCTTTTTTATTGTACTTTAGCCCTATGTTTAAACAAAATCTGCAAAGTATAGGAAGTGTTATTAATGAGTTTCTAAAAGAGAACAGTTTAGAAAAAAAAATAGACTTATCCAGTTTGCATACCAACTGGAAAACTATAGCCGGAGAAATGGTGGCAAACCATACCACACGCATGTTTATAAAAGATAGTACACTATTCCTACAGGTAGATTCATCTGCTTTAAAGAATGAACTCCATTTCTTAAAAGATCAATTGATACAAAACATTAACCATTTTTTGGAAAAAGAATTGGTTAAACAACTTGTGTTACTTTAAATTCGTGCAAATATTACAACTTGCTAAACATCTTTAGGCAAAATAAAATTTTCATTCTTCTGAATGCATTGTTTTTCTGTATAGCTGTTTCTGTTATAATTTGTACAGATAAACTACAGCTTCATTTGTTTTTTAACGGGTTTGTTATTTCTCCCTTAAATAGTTTCTTTAAATACATTACATATCTTGGCGACGGAGCTTTTATACTTTCACTTTCTTTTTTAATACTGTTTATTAATATACAAAAATCCCTAACCATATTACTTTGTTATGGAGCCAGCACAGGTTTTACGCAAGGTATTAAATATGCCTTTTTTGGAGATGCTGATAGACCCTCGCTTACATTTGAGATACTTCATATTCCCTTAAAACTTGTAAACGGAGTAGATTTAAACATACATCACAGCTTTCCTTCGGGGCATACAACAGCTGCATTCAGCTTGTTCTTTTGTTTAAGTTTTTTTTCTAAAACAAATCTTCTAAAAATAATTTGTTTTATATCTGCCTTACTGGTTGCTTTTTCAAGAGTTTATTTATCACAACATTTTTTTGAAGATATTACTGTGGGCAGTTTTATTGGGGTAGTATTTTCTTTTTTAGTTTGTTCCATCTTATATCAAACTAAACTCACTCTCAGTTATAATAAGTTACAAAAGCCTATTCAGAAATTATTTTAAATGAGTAGCACAAAAACAAATTCCTTTATCTGGTATGTCGCCATTACGCTGATAGCAGCACTACTGTTTATTCCATTTTTAGGTGCAGTACATTTATTTGATTGGGATGAAATTAATTTTGCGGAATGTGCCCGCGAAATGATTGTCACTCATAATTACAGTAGGGTGCAAATTAATTTTCAACCGTTTTGGGAGAAACCCCCTTTGTTTATTTGGCTACAGGTTTTAAGCATGAAACTATTTGGAGTGAATGAATTTGCAGCTCGTTTTCCTGATGCCATGTGCGGTATTTTAACGTTAAACATCATTTATTATTTCGGAAGAAAATATAACAACCATCATTTTGGATTGCTCTGGACAATATGTTACGGAGCATCTTTCCTTCCTTTCTTATATTTCAAGTCAGGCATCATAGACCCTTGGTTTAATCTATTTATATTTTTAAGTATTTGCTTCATACTACAATGGTTTAATAACAATACTAGAAAAGCAAATGTAAATGCTTTGTATGCAGGTCTTTTTGCTGGACTGGCGGTACTTACCAAAGGCCCGGTTGCCATACTTATCATAGGACTTACATTTCTTGTTAGTTGGATTAGATTACGATTTAACCCCTTTAATAATTTAAAGAATGTGTTATTGTTTATCCTTGTTTTTTTAGGAAGCGGTTTAAGTTGGTTTTTGTTTGAGATTATAAGTGGTAATTTCGAAATAGTAAAAGAGTTTATCGTTTATCAGGGACGTTTGTTCAGTACACATGATTCTGATCATGAAGGCTTTTTTCTATATCATTTTTTAATTCTGTTGGTAGGTTGTTTTCCTGCATCTGTATTTTTTATCCCCTCGCATACTAAACACCTTAGTGATACTCCTTTTCAAGTATATGCTAAAAAGTGGATGCTGAGTTTATTTTGGGTAGTACTTATATTATTTACTATTGTACAGACAAAAATAGCGCATTACTCTAGCATGTGCTATTTCCCGCTTACTTACTTGGCAGCATACATTTACAAAATATTTTATTCAGAAAAGAGGCTACCTAAAATAATAACTGTTTTAGGTTTATGCTTAATAGTAGTTTTAGGAATAACTTTTACAACTGTTGGTCTTATTGATTACTTTATACCCACAATTGTTAAAAGTAATCTGATTGATGATGAGTTTGCGGTTGCTTGTATACAAACACCTGTAAAATGGAATGGTTTTGAGTGGTTAATTGGTGTTTTGTTTCTGTTATTTTCAGTTTATTTCTTTATTAATCTCCTCAAGAATAAAAAAAATATCTACGGTTTATTTATTACATCCTTAGTAAGTATATGGATGGTAACTATGTTCATAGTTCCTAAAATTGAACCATACTCACAAGGACCTGCTATTGAATTTTATGAATCGTTAAAAGGGAAAGATTGTTATGTTGAAACTATTGGGTTTAAAAGCTACGCACAATTTTTCTATACAAATAAGCAGCCTAAGCAAAATCCACCGGCAATGTTGACATACATAAAAAAACAAGAAGAGGCTCTAACTAAAGCTCATTATAGCGGTCCGATTTCATTTAACATATTAAGTTCAACCTGGTTGCTTGAAGAAAATATAGATAAACCTACTTATTTTGTCGCAAAAATTGCGGATGTAGAGAGCATTAAAAAAAATTACCCCAACTTAATTGAACTATATAAGAAAGGTGGCTTTGTTTTTTATAAACGATTACCAAAACAATAAGTAATTTTGGGCACTCAACCAATTATAAACTAAAAAAAGTAAAGCATGAAGAA
>CAJCJB010000174.1 GCA_903970545.1 Candidatus Saccharimonadota bacterium
TGGAGTTCAGACGTGTGCTCTTCCGATCTCAACTGTTGCAGGATAATTAGTATAAGTTCCTACACTAAAAGCACTACCGCTATATAATTGTGCATTATAATTAAATAAGGTTGCAGCAGTAGTATGTCTTACAGTCAACTGGATTGGCCTGCAATCTCCACTTGCACCAATTGGGAAATTTAATATTTGAGCGGCAGTAGATTGTACCTGATAATCCATCGGACCATTAACATAGCTGGTTGAAGCTGATGTTAACGCAGATGCAAAAGAGCCACTATTCATGGTTAAACTGTTTGTGGCCGACGTATTTAATAAGCCACTTGTCATTACCAAAGAATCGACAACACTAACGGGGGTGTTTAAGGTAACTCCTCCACTGGTATTATTCATCAAAATATTCCTAAAAATGGGTGGGTTACCTGCACCTATTAAACTTATTGTTTGTGCACCGCTTCCGTTTAAATTAGTTTTACCTGATGTGCCACCCTTTCCAAAGTAAATAGAGGTACCTGCCGGGGAAGTAGCTGAAATGTTGCCTCCATAAGTGCAGGTAGTATTGTAGTTAGGAACCAAAGTACCTGTGCTTACCTGATTAAAACTCACATTGCCATTGTATACATCAGGTTTACTTGTTGCTAACTCCCAATAACCAGAACCGCTGTCTCTAAAAGTAGTAGTGGTACCTGCTGCAAAGGTATTTCCACCGGTACAGGTTTGTCCCACATTACCATTAGATGTTAATATATTAGGTGTACCATTAAAGGTATTTCCGGCAAAATTTATATTGGGTGCTGTAAAAATTACCGGACCATTAAACGTACAGGGTGCATTGGTAGTATTATTTATATAACCAATATATAAAGTACTTTTAGAAGTAGAATCACTCTCAAGAGTTTGGGTTAAACCTCCGGTTTGGTTAACACCATATAAATAAATATTTGTAGCTCCTTTTATACTACCATGCAAGAATTGACCCGTATTAGTTAAATTAACGGTAGAATACTGACTGGTACCTACCTGTATGTACCCTTGTGAAGATGCTCCAGCTGCAGAGTTTAAAGTAACAGAACTATTAAAGGTCACTGTATTATTAACCGTAGCACTACTTTCAGCAAAATATATATTCCCTGTATCATTTACAGTAGCCACCACAGGACCATTAAAATAAGCACTACTGCTATACGAACCTCCTGCATTATCTCTGCTTACATAAAAACCACCTTTAGAATTAGAATTAATAGTAGTTGTACCCGTAAAGTAATTGCCAACTGTTTGCCTAGCTACTATAAAATTAGTACCGCCCGCAGCGCAATTATGGTTAAAAGTAGTATTATTAAATGTATCAGGCAAAAGGTTTGCCATTCTCCATCTGTCAGACGTTGGAGAGGTGCTAAAAGTGCAAGGTCCATGGAAGTTACAACCGCCATTACAATCATCCTCACTACTACCTGTTTTAACAAAGATATCTGTACCATAAAATTTACCCCCATTAAAATATGAGTCGCCGGAACTACAGGTAATATTTACCCCATTGATAGCATTCCCAAAATTAGTACCATTAAAATAAATATTTGCAAGAGAGTTAACATCAGTAATAGTAATGCTACCTCCAGCAACAGATGTAATAATACTGCCTGCATAAAATTTAGAACTGGCATTAACTGTAGGGTTTGTAATATTAAGAGCATAGCTATTCAAATCTAATGTACCTGTGGTATGTGTATAAACATCATTAACGGTTACACTTTGTACAAATTGTACGCCCGGGCTTGCACCCGAAGTATTGTTTACGGTAAGGTCATAAATGTTATAAGTTCCACTACCTGATAAAGTTTGTACTTGCGAGGTAGTACCATTTAAAGTAATATTACCGGTACCTCCCTGTAATGCCCCACAATTAGTAATATTTCCATACACTGAAAGGGTTTTTGCAGCTAAGCTTAAGGTAGCTCCACTATTAATATAAATAGAATTAACTTGTGGGTTGTTAGTTAAAGTAGGCTGATTAGTACCATTTGATATTATTACATCAGCTCCGGAAGCAGGTACTCCCGAAGGGCTCCAGTTAGCGGCAAGGTTCCAAACAGTGCTTGTACCGCCAGTCCAAATAGAGGGCTCACTGGCAATTGTATAAAAAGTACTTGGCGATGATTGGTTGTTATACTCTGTAGTAACCCATCCCGCACTAAATGCAGTATTAGCTACATGCACCTCATCTAAAATGCCATTAAAATAATTAGGTCCCGGCGTAGTACCAGCACTATTAAACCAAGTGCCTAAAATCATATAGGTGGGGCTAGCTGTGTTAGGTGCCGTAGCTGAAGTTGCTTTTAAAACCCCGTCAATATAAAACGAGTTAGTAGTACCATTATAGGTATAAGAAATATAATGCCATGCAGCAGCTGATGGAATTACTCCCGAGGAAACTTCAGTACCCCCCCCCATTTCCAATTCTGCATAGCACCACTTAAAAAGCCCAAACATTGCGAACTACTTGAAGCTTCGTTTTGCAATATAACCTGCACCTCCTCTGTACCACCGGGTGAGGTAGCGTAATAAGACCAATACGATATAGTTTGAGGGCCACTACATTTAGGTAAACTGCCGGCAGCTGTATATATATAATTTGATGAACCGTTTAAACTGGCTCCATTATATATCTGCCCTGCAACCTGGTTAGCTGCTGTCATACTACCTTGTGCAGTTCCATTTTCAGCATTTGCTGTTCCATCCATATACTGAGGAGCAGAAGCAGTAGGATTTTCATCTAAATGCCAAACTCCGGAGTAGTTAGAATTCCAGGTAGATGTTGATGATTGGTTAGTAGTAACAGATGCATCACCATAATACATATAAATATAAGTGTTTGCAGAAGCAGATAACGTAGGTATATTAACCCATGCCACATATTGCCCTGTAGTGGCAACATAATATTCCAATTGAAAATTTAGATTAGTAACTCCATCAAAAGCAGTAAACATAATATCATACCCATTGGCACTTTGCACATGTCCGCCATTAGCCACACTCTTTAAAGTTGCATCAGATGTAATGTTAATTAACATTGGGAAATTAGTAAGATTAACCCCACCTGAAACCTGAGAACTGTTTATGGTAATTAATCTACGGTATTTAAAATCGCACGATGAAAGTACAGTACCCGAGCTACTTAACGTACATCCCGTGCAGCCCGAACTACCCCAAAAAGTACCAGTACCCGTTGCACTTGCCGTACCACCTACATAAGCTGTACCTGTACCGGAAAGTCCACCGCTGTTTGTTAAGTTGTAATTGCCGCTTACAGTAAGCGTGCCGTTATCAACAAAATTACCACTGCTGTTGTCGGTAATGTTACCTGTAACGCTAAATGCGCCACTGCTGGTAATTCCACCGGCATTATCTATCAAAACACCACCACTTGTTACATTTACAACTCCTGTATTTGATAAGCTGCCGCTACTATTCAAAGTGATACCGCCTGAAACTGTAAGGGTACCTGTATTGGTAACATTTCCGGCACCATCGCCTAAAATACCACCCGTAATAGTTGTATTAACTCCGTTAGAAAAACCGCCACTATTGTTTATAGTAACTCCACCCGATGAAATAGACATGCTCCCCGTGCCGGTAACATTAAAATTGCCATTGCTATTAAGCGTTACACCTGAACTAATAACTAGCGAGCCATTATCAGTAACCGTAATGTTAGCACCTGTAGTATTATTTGTAACAGCACCCGTTACCGTTAAGGTAACGCCTGAATTGATGGTAATAGAACCGCAAGCTAAAAATGTAGCCGCACTTATTGACTGACTTGTTGAGTAGGTACATTGAGCCTTAACGATATTACTAATAAAAAAATTAATTAATAATAAAAATGATACTTTTTTAATCATGCGCGTTTAATTAAAAATAATAACACGAACGAATGTAATAAACATTTTTTAATATTTAATTACATATGTAATTAAATTCAAATTAAGTACCAAGTTTTTTAGATGAATAACCCTTTTTTGCAGGTAAAAATAAGAAAAACCTCCTATTTCAGAGAAGACTTTTAGCCCTAAGATAAGCTAGTTTACTACAGTTGAAAGGTAGCTTATTGGAATATAAAAGTAACTTATCGGAGTAGAAAGGTAGCTTAGTGCTCCTTCTAGCTAACTTGTGGCTATCAAAAGTGGAGTAAACCTTTACTTTAAAAAAAATTATACATTTATATAAATCTTTAAAACTTAGCCCGTGTACGATGTGTTTTTTTACCAAACTTATAAGCTACATTAAAGGTTAAGAACATATAAGAATCTTTATACTTTGGGTTTCCTCTTTCTTGTCCGGCCATAGTTGCCCCATCTATTCTACCTAAACTGGGATCTGCTAATTTTACGGCTATAGGCCCTTCGTATTTCAGCAATAAAGCCGGGCTGTAATAATTAGTACTTACCCCATCAATATAATCGGTAAATGTTTTTCGTAGTCCAAACTCAGCCCCTATACTCCAACGTTTATTTAATTGTTCTTTAAAACCAATACCGCCCGGTATAGCCACACTAAAATTAGAAAATTGTTTAGATCCGCCCGGCAAGGCTTGCCCTTCTAAGTGGTATTTTCGCACACTATACCAAGTTCCATCTAACTGTTCTTTAGGGTTGTAAAAAAATGTACCTATTCCCGCAAATATGTAGGCAGATAATTTCCTTCTTTTTTTCCTTGAATTTAAACCACCAATAGTGTAAAGGTTTTTAGCCACTTCAGAAATAAAGTAATATTCTGCTTGTACGGATAATTCGATAATTGGCGAGCGGAAGTTTAAATTTCTGTTTTGCCTGATTTCATCTTTCGAAAGGGCATCACTACCCGATACCATAGCATAACTCAACATACCTTTAACAGCAAACTTTGAATTAGTCTTATAGCGAACACCGCCATCTAAACAATATCGGGAAGAAAAAAGATTGTAATCTTTTACAAAGTGGTTACCCTTTCCGTAAGCCCCACCTAAATCTCCCAAAAAACCAGAGGGTCCTATACCTCCAATAAATTCATAACGGTATTTTTTGCTCCTTTTGGTTTGTGAAGAAGCCGATAGAGTGAACAAAATTAAGCAAGTAAAGAAAAGGAACGATGTACGCATAAATAAATACAAAGAGAGAATCCGACTTTATAATTTTAGTAGTTTTATAATTGAAATAGTAAACCCTACTAGTGAAAACAGTAATCCTATCAGGAATAAAGGGTCTGTTTTTCTTGCTTGTTGGTTGTTATTTGTAGTTTCTTTTGTATTCATGCAATAATTCAGTTATTGTTTCACATGTAAGCTTTTTCTGTTTTGTGAGTACTAAGATACAATGTTTTTTTATCATATTTTAACAGTTATCTTCTTTTTAGACCTACTGATATTTTTAGACGATGAAATAATATTTAGCCATTTCGACATAATCTATACCATAAAAGTGGTACATTTGCAGACAATTTTAGAATTAATCTAAATAAAGATGATTACAGTATCAAATGCGGCAAAAGAACATGCCGTAACATTAATAAAAGAAGAAAACAAGCCTGCTGATACGTTTATACGTGTAGGTGTAGATGGCGGAGGTTGCTCCGGACTTATGTATAATCTTATTTTTGATAATGAATTAAAGCAGGGCGACCAAGTATTTGAAGACAATGGTGTTAAAATAGTGGTTGACCGAAAAAGCTTTTTATACCTTGCCGGTACCGAATTAGATTACTCCGGTGGACTTAACGGCAAAGGCTTTGTGTTTAAAAACCCCAATGCATCGCGCACTTGTGGCTGCGGAGAAAGTTTTTCTGTATAAATAGTAATGGCAAACGAAGTCCTTCAGGAACACATAAGTAACGATTATAAGTATGGTTTTGTTACAGATATCGAGTCTGATAGTGCTCCTGTTGGCTTAAACGAAGATATTATTCGTTTTATTTCTCATAAAAAGAACGAACCTGAATGGATGTTGGAGTTTCGTTTAAAAGCCTATCGTTATTGGCTCACCTTAGAAGAACCCAAATGGGCACATATTAAATACGAGAAACCTGATTTCAATAACATCATTTATTACTCAGCTCCCAAACAAAAAAAGACACTAAATAGTTTAGATGAGGTTGACCCTGAACTTTTAAAAACCTTCGAAAAACTTGGTATATCATTAGAAGAACAAAAACGCTTAAGTGGTGTAGAAAGCAGAATAGCCGTAGATGCGGTAATTGATAGCGTTTCTGTTAAAACAACTTTTAAAGAAACCCTTGCCGAAAAAGGAATTATTTTTTGTTCGTTTAACGAAGCAGTTCAAGAGCATCCCGATTTGATAAAAAAATACATGGGCATGGTAGTGCCTTATACCGATAATTTTTATGGAGCTTTAAACAGTGCCGTTTTTACTGATGGGTCCTTCTGTTATATTCCAAAAGGCGTTCGCTGCCCTATGGAACTTTCAACCTACTTCCGCATCAATGCAAGTGGCACAGGTCAGTTTGAAAGGACTTTAATTGTTGCTGAAGAAGATTCTTATGTTTCGTATCTTGAAGGTTGCACAGCTCCTCAGCGCGACGAGAACCAACTGCATGCAGCCATTGTAGAGATTATTGCACATAAAAATGCAGAAGTAAAATACAGTACCGTACAAAACTGGTATCCAGGTGATAAGAACGGATTAGGCGGTATTTTTAACTTTGTTACTAAACGTGGCATTTGTTTGGAAGATAATTCAAAAATATCCTGGACACAGGTAGAAACAGGTTCTGCTGTTACCTGGAAATATCCATCCGTAATTTTAAAAGGAAATAACTCTGTTGGAGAATTTTATTCCGTTGCCCTTACAAATAATTACCAGCAAGCTGATACAGGTACCAAAATGATTCACATTGGTAAGAATACAAAATCAACGATTATCTCAAAGGGAATTTCAGCAGGTTTTAGTAATAATAGTTACAGAGGCTTGGTGCGTATCCAAAAAGGGGCAACCGGTGCACGTAACTTCTCTCAATGTGATAGTCTGCTAATGGGTGATAAATGTGGTGCACATACTTTTCCTTATATCGAAATAAAAGATAAAACAGCTGTAGTAGAACACGAGGCTACTACGTCTAAAATAGGCGAAGACCAACTATTCTATTGCAAACAACGTGGCATCGAAACTGAAAAAGCAATAGGCTTAATCGTGAATGGATATTGTAAAGATGTGTTAAATAAATTACCTATGGAATTTGCTGTAGAAGCTCAGAAACTCTTAGCTGTAAGCCTTGAAGGAAGTGTAGGTTAAACAATTCTAAAAAAGATAAAACAATAGTTTAAAATTAAAAATTACACATAGATTTGCATTCAAATTAATACCCATATAAACCTAAAAATCATGGAAAACACGAACACTCCCACAGAAAGAAAAGGCAATATTGAAGATTTAGTTGCTTGGCAAAAAGCTAAAGAATTAGCTGTAACTGCATACAAATTGGCTAACAGCATTAATTTAGATGCTTTGATTAAAGATAAACTAATATACGCTGCTTTAGAAGTTTCTTATGCTGTAGCACGTAGTTATGGCGTTAAACAACGCGTAAAATCTTTAGAAAACTTATATGAAGCACGCGAATACGTTTTCGAATTTAAAACAGCTATGGCAATCGGCGTTGATTTAGGTGCTATTTCACACGAACAAAGTGCCGAAATACAACCTTTGGTAGACCATACCGATAAATTAGTTTCAGGACTTATTCAATACAAAGAAGATGCCAACAAAGGTAAATCTCGCCCAAAAAATAATTACCGAAGAGATAATGATGGTGGCCATAACCATGGCAATAGCAATACACCTCCTGATAATTTTGGAAATACAATAGATTACGCAAGCTCACCTGTTTCTAATTTCTAATTAATGCTATTTGTAAAAAATTTAAAAGCTGAGATTGACGGGAAAGAAATTCTGAAAGGAATTAACCTTGAAGTAAAAGCCGGTGAAGTACATGCTATCATGGGACCCAACGGTTCCGGTAAAAGTACTTTATCGGCTGTACTTGCCGGACGGGAAGATTATCAGGTAACAGAAGGTAGTGTATCTTTTAATGGAAAAGATTTACTGGAATTATCTGCTGAATATCGTGCTCGTGAAGGGGTGTTTCTTGCTTTTCAATACCCCGTGGAAATTCCGGGTGTAAGCAACATAAATTTTTTACGTACGGCATTAAACGAAATTCGAAAATACAAAGGCTTGCCTGATATGGAAGCCAAAGATTTTTTAGCTCTTATAAAAGAAAAACAAAAGTTAGTTGAGTTAGATGCTAAGCTTACCGGACGTAGCGTTAATGAAGGTTTTAGCGGAGGAGAAAAAAAACGTAACGAGATATTTCAAATGGCAGTACTCGAACCTAAGCTTGCCATTTTAGATGAAACGGATAGTGGCTTGGATATTGATGCCCTACGTATTGTAGCGACAGGCGTTAACAAACTTAAAAGCAAAAACAATGCAACTATTGTTATCACACACTATCAGCGCTTATTAGATTATATCGTACCAGATTTTGTACATATACTTTACAATGGAAAAATTGTAAAAAGCGGCGGTAAAGAGCTTGCTCTTGAAATGGAAGAAAAAGGCTACGACGAAATAAAAAAGGAATACGATACCACAACAGTATAATGGTAACGGATAAACTTACAGCTACTCACCAATTTATAGAAGAACTTACCAAACATTCAGGCAAGGCTTTTATGTCCGCAACAGATATTGGACAAGCCCTGCGGTATTTGGAAGAAAATGGCATTCCCAACAACAAACACGAGGATTATAAATATTGCAATATTGAAGCTATTCTTCGTAAAGAATTTAAAACTATTACGGGAAAAGAAAATGATCTTAGCATTCCAGATTTGAAGCAAAATTATGTTATTATATCTGCCTATAATATTTATGTCTTTAATGGTAAATTGCATTCAGACCCATTTGATTTTCCTGAGGGAGTATCAATTTCACCAATAAATAATGCTTCTACAGAATATCTACATAATCACCTTACAAAATATGCCCCTTCAAATGGCGACGCACTTATTGCATTAAATACTGCTTATGCTGACAGGGGGATGTTTTTACATGTAACCAAATCGTTTAATAAACCTATTGTTATTCATCATATAAATTCATCCGAAGGGAATTTATTTTTTAATGTTAGGAATTTATTTGTGATTGAAAAAAATGCAGAAGCTCAATTAGTAGAATTTCATCACGCATCAAATAATAAATACTTTACAAACAACCTTACTGAGATTTCTGTGGCAGAAAATGCACATGTGAATCATACTATTATTCAAGATGCAGGTGCAGTAAGTTATTCTATAAATACTACAAAAGTACATCAGCAAAAACAAAGCAATTATACCAATAGCTGTTTTACATTTAGCGGAGCTTTGGTACGTAATAACTTAAGTATTGCTGTTGATGCAGAATTTGCCGAAGCGCATTTATTTGGTTTGTTCATTACAAAATCAAATCAGCTAGTAGATAATCATACCTTGGTCGACCATTTAAAACCAAATTGCCAGAGCAATGAATTGTATAAAGGTATTGTAGGAGGTAAATCTACAGCCGTATTTAACGGGCAAATTTTTGTGGAGAAGGATGCACAAAAAACCAATGCCTACCAAAGCAGTAAAAATATTTTATTGAGTGATGATGCAACAGTTAATGCAAAACCTGAGTTAGAAATTTATGCTAACGATGTAAAATGTAGTCACGGTACATCCACCGGAAAAGTAGATGAAAATGCTTTGTTTTACCTTAAAGCACGAGGCATTGGCGAAGAAAGCGCACACAAACTTTTATTGCAAGCCTTTGCTCATGAAGTAATAGATCAACTTAAAAGCGATACTATAAAGGAGAAAGTTAGCGAGTTGTTTGAACAATCTTTACAAGATTAATTTTTCCTGATGCAAAACATACTCCAGCATACTGATTTCAATATTGAAAAAGTAAGAGAAGATTTCCCAATTTTAAAAACCAAAGTAAACAACAAGCCACTTATTTATTTTGATAACGGAGCAACTGCCCAAAAGCCTAAACAAGTAATAGATGCTATTGTAAAATATTACACAGAAGAAAATAGTAATATCCACAGAGGAGTTCATACACTTAGCCAAAAAGCTACTACGCATTATGAACTTTCCAGAGAAACGGTGCAAAAACACATTCATGCTTCATCCGTAAATGAGATAATCTTTACCCGAGGAACTACAGAAAG
>CAJCJB010000175.1 GCA_903970545.1 Candidatus Saccharimonadota bacterium
TGGCTGGTTGTGTGCGGCTATTTCTGTTAACGTATATTCTTTTTTATCAGCCTGTTGATCCACAACAGAACTAATCCAGAGTGGGTTGTTAGCGCCTGCCCACATTAATTCTTTGGTAATAAGATTTAATCTGGCTAAAGAAATATCCATCCCATCTTTAGTTTCACTTCCTTCTTTATGCGAAACAGATAATTGAGATATGATACGTAATCTTAATTCATCTAATATATTGGCCGGGGTTAAAAGATTTTCTATTGCATTTATTTCATTTAAGAAAGAAGAACCCAGTATAGTAAGAAATGCACCCGGAACACCATGTCCCGTACAATCTGCAGCAGCCACATACCAATGATTATTTTTTTCAATAGCCCAATAAAAATCGCCACTAACAATATCTTTCGGTTGAAAAAAAACAAAATGCCCAGGTAAATGAACAGATACATGCTCCTGTTCTTTAAGCACAGCATCTTGTATACGTTTAGCGTAACGTATGCTATCAAGTATTTCTTTTTGTTTTTCTTCTACCAGCTCCTTTTGTTTCTCTATTATTTGTTTTGCTTTTTTATAGCGTTGTAAGTTTTTGTAAACCATAATTGTGATAACCCCTATGGCAATGGCAACAATGGCAACTAATAATAAAAATAGTCTTTGTCTTTTACTTTCAGCAACCGCAATAGCAGTTTGCTTTTCATTCTCCAGTTTTACCTGTTCTTCTTCAAACTTATACTTTGACGAAGTAGCTTCCCTAACTTGTTCTATGCCATTTGTGCTGTCACGCATTTTAGAATAAAGCTCATACATTTCTAAAGCTTTAGCATCTTGATGTTGATCCCGATATATTTTGTATAACACCCGTGATGCGTTTTCTATATCAGTTGGATACCCTAAATCTTTGGCCAGTTGTAAAGATCTATCGAGGCATTCCTTAGCCCTTTTTAAATCTGTATGATCATAGTAAATGCCTCCCAAGCTATATAAAGAGGAAGCTATTTCCTGTTTAATGCCCAATTTCTCTCTAATATTTAAGGATTTAGTGTAGTATTCGATAGCCTTTTGGATTTCACCTAACTCTCTGTAATCACTACCCAAATTAACAAAGGAATTAGACATTCCCAATATGTCCTTAAGTTGCTCTTGAATATGTAAAGCCTTTGTATTATATTCTATTGCCTTTTTTATGTTATTTATACTATTGTATGTAATACCTAAATTATTAAGGGCTTGCGATGCTCCTTTCATATCACCGCACTCTTCGTATAGTTTTACGGCTTTTTGATAGTAGGCAATGGCTGCACTTGTATCATATTGATAACTATATAAAGTACCCAGATTGTTTATTGATTCTGCTATACCTTGTTTATCTCCGGCTTGCTCTCTTATTTTAAGTGCTTTATTAAAATACTCAATGGCTTTTGCGATATTGCCCTTGCTATCTGCATTAAAACCAATATTATTAAAAGCTGCTGCCTTATAAATAAGATAAAATTTACTATTATCTCCCTTTTCAACTGTGAATAGCATATACTCATTATACCTTGGCCATACAGCATCATCATTGCAATTTTCAACAATATAATTTAATAGTCTTAATCTAATCGAATCATGATTTGCCTTGTGATAAAGAGGAAGTATGGAATCCAATAAAGCCTTTTCTGAAGGATGTAAGTGAACATAATCTATCCCATCAACCAAAAGCCAGTCTTTATCTTTAACCTGAGAGAACGCACCATAATTAAATAGTGTAAAACAGAATAAAAGGACATTAATTATCTTAAACTTAAATGTCGGCTTCATGGCTTAAAGATAGATAAGAATTGGAAATATAATAAAGAGATGTGTGTTAATTTAGAACTTGAATAAGCTAATTTTTCTTTTCCATTAGCTTCTCAATTTCTTCAACAGTTTTGGCTAATTTACCGCTAAGCACATCGGGTGCACTAGTAGTTATTAAAACATCATCTTCTATACGAACGCCTATATTCCACCACTTTTTGTCGCAGGGAGAGTTCTCCGGGATATAAATACCGGGCTCAACGGTTATCACTTGTCCGGCTTTTAATCTTGCATAATTACCCACGTCATGCACATCTAACCCTAAATAATGTGATGTACCATGAAAGAAATATTTTACAAAATCATTGGGAGTAGCTATAATACCTAAGTCCATCAATCCTTTTTTAATTATATCGCTGGCTGCATTATGCGGGTCACGAAATTTATTACCTTCTTTACAAGCATCAATACCTGCTAACTGGGCTTTCAAAACTAAATTATATATCTTCTTTTGTTCTTCGCTAAACTTACCGGATATAGGCAAAGAGCGTGTTACATCTGCCGTATAACCATGATATTCAGCACCTGCATCAACAACCATAATATCGGTTGGATTTAGTTTTTTACGGTTGGTTATGTAATGTAAAATGCATGAGTTTTCTCCTGCACCTACAATAGAAGGGTAACCCACATACTCCGAGCCATTGTATTTGAAGCCATATTCAACAATTGCCTGCGCCTGATACTCGGTCATTTTACTGTCAAGTTTCTTTATTAATTCTTTATGGGCATCGCAGGTAATATCAATTGCTTTTCTTAGTTGGGTAAGTTCTTCGGGTGTTTTAATCTCACGCAAATCAGACATGATAGAATAGAAAGCATAATAATCTTTGCTTTGCAGGTCTTTTGTTTTCTCATTAAAGATTTT
>CAJCJB010000176.1 GCA_903970545.1 Candidatus Saccharimonadota bacterium
CCTTAGTTGCCCCGGCACCAAAGGAACATCCTGCAGGTCTGCAACAGACTGCATCTGGTATTCGGGTATCTGCACCTGCACCTGGTAAGCAAAGCCTTTCTCCTTATCAAGCCATAAGTTCTTTTCTGTAAACCTGCTGGAAGAAGTTGCCGCCACTAATGATTTGGCAACTTCATCAGGGCTTAAACCCATTTGCGCCACACGCTCTCTGTCCATTTTTATATTGATGATGGGATAGCTAAGCGGTTGATTAATTCTAATGTCGCGCAGGTAATCAATCTTTTTTAATTCGGTAATTACTTTCTTCGCATAGGTTTGCCCGTCTGATAAATCCTTTCCGCCAATCATTATCTCAATAGGCGTAAGAGCGCCCTGACTCATTATCTTTTCTGTTAATTCTATCGGTTCAAAAGAAATACGCGTATCACCCACTTGTTCTTTTACTTTCTTGCGAATGCTCTCTTTTAAATCATCCAAATTCCTTACACCGTATTCGTGGTTTAAATCTATTTGCAACACCGCTTCATGCGGACCGGAATTAAACATATACAAGGTATTTGTTCCATAGCTGGAAGGCGTGTTACCCACAAAGGCAGAAGTAATGGCTACATTTTCTTTGCCAACAATATCTTCAATTAAATGTATAATTTTTATTACCCTGTCTTCCGTGCGCTCTATACGCATGCCTTGCGGACAAATAACGCGCAACTGAAACTGCCCTGAATGATTTAGCTTAGGCATCATGTCCTTTCCAATAAAGACAACGCCCATAATCAACACAGAGAAACTAACAATCAGGTAAACCGTAATTACTCTTTTTCTTTTTAGTAAGTATCTGTCTAATACTTTCAGGTAGTTTATTTTAAATCGTTCAAAAGCGCTTATTTTTTCAGGATGTTTATGCTCATAATTTTCAACTTTTACTTCTTCTTTCTCACTCATATTGGACAGAATTTCTGATTTCTGTTCCGTATGCTTCTCATGTCCTTTTAACCACCAGTTGGATATTACAGGAACCAATGTTTGCGATAACAAGAAAGAAGCCAGCATAGAAAAACCCACCGCTAACGATAAAGGAAGAAACATACCGCGCGGCACACCGTTCATTAAAAAAGCAGGCGCGAATACCGATAAGATACATAACAGGATAAGCAGCTTAGGGAACGAAAGTTCCACACAGGCGTCAAAAATGGCGCGGGCTTTTGTTTTGCCCATATCTAAATGCTGGTGTATGTTTTCAATGGTTACGGTTGATTCATCTACCAGAATACCAATGGCTAATGCCAGGCCGGATAGTGTCATGATGTTGATGGTTTGCCCGCAAAGATTTAATAATAAGATAGCAATGGCAATAGATATAGGAATGGTAACAATAACAATTAGCGAACTGCGCAAATCGCCTAAAAACAAAAACACCATTAAGCCCGTTAGCAGCGCTCCTATAATACCTTCGGTTGCCAGACTGTCAACCGAATTCTTTACATAAACGGATTGGTCAAACTCATAAGACAGTTCCACATAATCAGGTAACAAGGCCCTCATTTCGGGCAGCTTTGCTTTTAAATCATTTACCACATTCATGGTGCTGGCATCTGCTGTTTTGGTTACGGGTATATAAACCGAACGCTTGCCGTTTACCAAAGCATAGCCCACCGTTACATCGGCGCCATCTTCTACGGTGGCAACATCTCTTAAAAACACGGTTGTGCCCGCGCCTTTTCTTAAGGGTATGCCCAAAAACTCTTCTACCTTATCAATGGTGGTGTTTGATGGTGTCATCAGCGTATAATCTCCCACACGCAGGTTTCCGGCAGGCGATACCTGGTTGTTTTTTGTTACAGCCAGCACAATTTCATCGGGCGTTAGCTCATAACTTTTCATGCGCTCGGGGTCAACCCGCACAACCACCGTTCTTTCGTTTCCGCCAAAAGGAGGAGGCGCAGAGGCCCCGGGTATTTGCGAAAACAAGGGGCGTATTTTTGTAGATGCCAAATCCTGCATTTGGTTAAGCGTGGCTTTTTTGCTGCTAAACACCAACTCGCCCACCGGAAGGCTGGAGGCATCAAACCTTACTACGGTTGGCGGCACAGTGCCGGGCGGCATATAACTCATTACCCTGCTTACCTGATTGGCTACCTCACCGGCTGCCTGAGCCATATTTACATTCTCATAAAAAGTGCATTTAACCAAACATAAACCCTGTATGTTTTTTACATCAATATCTTTTATACCCGATACATACAATAACTGGTTCTGGTAGCGCGTGGCTATAAAGCCCTCCATCTGCTGGGGGGTCATTCCTCCATAAGGTTGCGCAATGTATATGGTAGGAAGGTTAAGTTTAGGGAATATATCTATCGGGATATTAAACAGGGCTAAGACCGAAAAAATTACCAAGCCCAAAATAATTACCAGAACCGAAATGGGTTTTGACAGCGCACCTGCTATTAGTTTTTTCATGGCAGTATATTATTTAGGTTGTACAGCATTTAAAAACAGATTGATATCGCCCGCTGCTGCCGCAACAGCCAGTAAAGACCGCCACGTATTATTATAGGTAATAGAAAAATCGGCTTCGGCGCGGGCAAGCACAAAAAGGTTTTGGCTTAGCTCGGCAAGGTTGGCAAGCCCGCTTTGGTAGCGCGCTTTAGATTGGTTAAAGCCTGCCGTAGCAGCACTTACCTGCACAGGGGCTTCTTTGGCTTGAGCTATAGCAAGGCTTAATTGCGCATTGGCGTTTTCAAGCTGTCTGGTTAAATTCAAGCGTGTTTCATTCAGCAAGGCATTATCTTTTTGCACTTCAAACATGCGGCTTTTATACTCGTGGGTTATGCGGAAGATGTCGGTTACATTCCAAAGGAAATAAGCGCCTATCATATAATTGTATCTGCTAAACTGAATCCCATCCGAAAAATTGTTTGAATACACCCCCGTGTTTGATATGCCCGAACCCCTTGCCATACCTGTTGCCAGGTATTTTAAAGTAGGCAGGTAACTTCTTTTAACAGCCCTGGCCGAGAACAAATCGCCCTCTATTTTGTTTTTATAAATGCTTATCAGCGGGTTGTTGTCTATTACGCTCTGGCTAGTATTAGTTACTGGTAATGCAGAGTTGAACGACATGCTGTCTACTATAAAATACGTGCCTGTCATACCCAGAAACTCGCCAAATTTTATCTGCCATGTTTTTTCATCGCGTATGCTGCTCAGGTAATTAATTTTTGCTTTAGAAACTTCTGCCGCCGAGTAAGAAGAATCTACCCCCGGTTTTAAACCGCTTTCCACCGCCGCTTTAATAATACGGTTAATGTCGGCTGCCCGTTTTAAATTCTCCGCCTGAACCTTTTTTAGTTTTTGATATACCAGCACATACAAATAAGCTTCGGTAACTTTTATTTTATGCTGAAATATTTCGTTTTGGTAAGCAGCATCGGCTGTTTTGAGCCTGGCTTCTTTTTCTTTAATGCCGGCAGTTATTTTCCCGAAAGCATAAATAGGTCCGCTCAACACCACCGATGTAAACTGAGACGAAGCCGCGTTCCAGTTTTGCTTGGCATTTATCCCGCCCGATATGGGTATAGCAGTTCCCTCGTTAGGAAAAAACTGCCCCGTTAAGCTGTTGGCTGTTGCATACGTTAGCTGTTCCTGCAACTGTAGCGAAGGTATATATGCTGTATGGCTTGCCTTTACCAACTCGTTGGCGCCGCTCTTTTCTGCCAGGGCTGCTTTAATGCGGGGGTATCGGGCAACGGCAGTATCTAAAGCTGTTTGCAGGTTTATTTTTATAGTATCTTTTTGGGCTTGTGCATGGCAGGCAGCAGGTAGCAGGTAGCAGGCAGTAAGTAAAAAGAGGGTAGATACCTGATACTTGAAATTTGGCATAGTCTTTATTTTAGTACAAATAACGACTGCCGACATTAAAACCGGATTAAAACCAAATTAAAAGGCGTTAATACGGGGTTAAGAAATATTAATTTTATTTGGGCATTCTGCTTGTTAGCGGGGGGCAGACTAATCTTTATAAAACTCTTCTTTTATATAAAACACGGTATCTATAAAAAGTAAGATGCCATCCTTTGTACCAAGAGTTATCATAAATATACCTTTTGTTCTGCACCCTCACTAACATAATCTGCTATATTAATGTTGGCAAGCCAAAGGTTATTTTTGGTAATATATTCTTTTAAGCGCGCTGCTTCTTTTTCTTTGTAGTGCTTTTCTTCTTTAGCCACTTGGCTTGTTTCCGCGCTTCTTTTAAGGTAACGGGCTGTTGCCTGAATAGCAGCTCCATCCCTAACTTTGCTCTTTCCTGAAATGATATTGCGTAATTCATCTTTCACTTTTGTATAGGTAAAGATACGGGTTTTAATTAATTATACAAAAGCACTTGGGCGTTCCGCTTGCAGGCAAGCGGCGGGCTTTGCGCGCTGCACGGCAGCTTGCTGCAATCCCTAACGTAAAATATTATACATGAGTAACTTCTTTTTTAGTCGAAGATTTTACTTGTTGGGTTATAAAATCAAACAATGGTTTAAAGTTTATATAGTCTTCTTTTTTACCTATCTTGAGCATATTCTCTTCAAATTTCTTTTTGTCTAACGATTTATGAATCCCACCATCACTTTTACTTTCTGTTTTATAAAAATCGTCAGAAAAAAAGTTTTCATGAAATAAGTTCTCTATTCCTTTGGTAACTTTTTTGTTTTCAGTATTACTCGCAAACACAAAAGGAAATGTATTGTTTGTAGCTTTCAATTCACAAGAAACATCAACATCCCATGCAAAAAAATATTTTGTT
>CAJCJB010000177.1 GCA_903970545.1 Candidatus Saccharimonadota bacterium
GCGGAACCTATAACATCAATCAGGAAATTGATTTTACAAACCAATCTACAGGTGCAACTTCTTACACTTGGAGTTTTGGAGATAATACACCTTTTTCTTCTGCAACTAATCCAACTCATGGCTTTAATGCTTCAGGAAGTCATATAGTTATCTTAATTGCAACTAATAATCAGGGTTGTAGCGATACTAGCAAATATGAATTCACTATTAACTCTGAGGGATATACAGCACCCACAGGTTTCTCGCCTAACGGAGATGGGCTTAATGATTATTTCTACATAAGAGGAGGTCCATTCAGTCAATATGAACTAAGAGTATTTAATGAATGGGGACAACAAATATTTATGTCGAACAGCCAGTCTGATAAATGGGATGGAACATTCAACGGGATTCCACAACCAATAGGCACTTATATGTACACATTTAATGGTACACTCGATACAGAAACTTTGAAACTAAGTGGTGGTATAAACATAATACGATAGATTATGAAAACAAAAATATTTATATCCGTTTTTCTTTGCTGGGTTGTATTATGTATACAACTGAAAGCACAAGACCCCCATTTATCACAATATGATGCTTTTCCTGTTTATTTGAACCCTTCACTGACAGGAAATTATCTTGGAGAAGATGCAGATTACAGAATATCTTCTGTTTATCGTTCTCAATGGCGGGCATTAACTCCAAAACCTTATACAACTTATGGAGTAGCTTACGACCAAACGGTTAAAAGATTTGGTGTAGGAGGGTATATTCTCGAAGATAAAGAAGGGGTTGCAAACTATAATACACTCAATGTTCAGCTTTCGGGTTCTTATCTTATAACAGACCCTAAAACATCACCTCATTTATTAAGCACAGGCATTCAAATGGGGATATTTTATAAAAGTTTTAATCCTAATTCCTTATTATTTGATAGTCAATATGACAATTCAACAGGAACACTTAATCCTAATATTAATAGCGGAGAAAATTTTCAACGAAACAGCTTGGTAAACTTTGATGCCAACATGGGTATTTTTTATAAGTATAGAGACGTAACTAAAAAATGGTGGCCTTATGTAGGTTTATCAGTATTCCATGTAAACCAACCTAAAGAAAATTTTGGAGGATATATCAGCAAACTTCCTGTGCGTTGGGATGGACAGGCAGGGTGTGATTTTATCATTAACGAAAAAGTGAAACTAACGCCTAGTGTTATGTATTTAAATCAGGCATCATCTAGCGAATTAAATATGGGTTTGATGATGAATTACAGACTGAATAGCAGTAAAAACGAAAAACATACACTACACCAAGCGCTAACGCATGAACAAAGTGAGAAAGTTGCTGTGTATGATTTGCAGGTAGGGGTTAACTATCGCCTGAAAGATGCTGTCATTATTCAGATGGGAATTAAAAAAGATAATATTGCCTTACGTATGAGTTACGATATAAATACTTCCTATCTTACTTATTACACAACCGGTAAAGGTGCTTTTGAAATGACACTGGTTATATATGGTAAAAAAGGTACACCTGTATTCAAATCAATGAGTAAGTATTAATTATTTACACATTAAAATTATTTTTGGCGTTTAACAATAGCGAGAAGGAGATCCCGAGCTCTCCTAATTCTTGTTTTTACGGTATTTAAAGGTAAATCCAAATGTACTGCAATTTCTTCGTTGCTTAACTCTTCCATATAAAACAACTCAACAATTTCTCTATAATTTGGCTTTAATTTTTCAATTATCCCTCTTATGCTGTGGATATTTTGTTTTTTGATGATAGTTTCTTCGGGATTCAATTCTGCACCTTTTACAAACACCGAAAACTCCTCTCTTCCATCATTCCCTATTGGTTTATCTAAAGATAATGTTCCTTCTTCTAGTTTTTTGTGGCGTATAAAATCAATAGCTGCATTAGCTGCTATTTTAAATAACCAGGTGCTTAATGCGAATTTTTTTGAATATTGGTCTAGGTTCTTAAATGCTTTTTCAAAAGTTTCCATAGTAAGGTCCTCTGCATCAGACTGATTTTTATTCATCATACCAAGCAACATAAAGTATACCAGTTGCCAATAGCGTTTCATCAATTCCTCATAAGCTTTTTGATCATTATGTTTTAAAGCACGTTCAACCAATTTAATATCATAAAGTGCATTGGCTGAAAACTGAGGGTCTTCTTCTAACTTTTTCATTTACCTTCTTTAATGAAGAATTTGTAGGCACTATAGTACACATAAATATAATAATTAAAAATTAGAATAATAAAAGAAAAATCTACAATCTACCTACTTTACACCATACTACGATAACCTGATTATAGGAATCAACTATAATTACTTGGTTAATATTTAAACCCCTTGTAAGATATACTTACAAGGGGTTTACTTTTAAAATCTTTTATCTTACTGCAACAGGTACATCTTTGGGCGCTTTTATGGTATAAGCAAAATTAATATGTTTGCTGTCTTTTGCTTTTATGGTTTGTATCCAAGTTAATATGCCCGTTGATTCTTCAAAAGCGGCATTGCCAATATTGTCTTTTGTAACCACTACTTCTTTACCATGCGTAACAGGCAGTTGGTCTTTCACTTCAATTTCTATGCTTTTGGTGTTGCCATTCTTCATGGTTATTTCATACGCAAAAGAATATACTTTATCATCATTTAAAAACTTCTCTTTGGTTTTATCTTTTTGCTTCACACGTTTTACAACCACATTATCATCTTTACCCAGAGTTAAATCAAGCGTATCATTGGTAGTGGCAGGGTTTATATAGGTTTGTCCCACATAAGTGCCTGCATAAAATATGCTTGCTTTTCCGGGCAATAAATTCAAGTCTTCCCAACCGGTAACATGAGCCATTAGGTAAGCAGTAATATCAACTTTAGGAACTGTTTTATACATATACTTAGTATCTAAATCTTTTTGAAGAACAGCTACTGTGTGCTTTTTATTATCTGATGCAATGCTGTATGGGAGTTTAATTTCAAAAGTAGCTTGTACCTGTTGGTCGTTTGTGGTAACATAGTTATATGCATTTTCAGCATACTTTTCTTCCTGTTCAATTTGAGCATAAGCACCTCTGGTTGCTACTGTTTGATCACTTAATCCAAGATATCCTTGTGCAGGGGCAGATGTAGAACATTTACTCTTTGCGTTTTCATGAAAGCGAGAAGGCTTAACAGCATCTAAATACCAGGCATAAAGCTCAGGCGCACTTAAATTGCATTGTGGTGTTCCGGTAGATAAAATTAGTTTCACATTGTTCCAATCAACATTGGTATGCTGGTAAACAATGCCTTTGTAAGTTAGTTTTACAAGTGATTCAACACCTTCCGTGCGTAAATCATACATAGGCTCCCAGCCGGCCGTATTTACAAAATAGTTTACATTAATACTCGCTGGTGTAGCCACATCAGAGAGTACACTTATAGTTATCTGATGATTTGTTTTGTAAACAGATGAAAGGTTTTCTTCTCCCAAATCATCTTTAATACCGTTCATTCTCTTCTGTATGTTTTGTTTTAGCGTACTTAGTTGCTCGGCTTCTTTTTTTAATGTGTGTAAGTCCATATATATAGCAGAAAGTTTTTCCTGCAAATAATTTAATCCGTCTTTTAAAAAGGCTAAAGAATCTTTCTTTGCTTCACCTTTAAATAAACGATAACCAAGCAATACGGTTTTCTCAGTATTCAGGACTTCCTTTTTGTAGTTTATCTCTTCAGTCTTATAATCTATCAAAGCCAAAGAATCTTTTAATTGCTTGATAAGCTTTACGTATTTAAAATCAGATGCGTTTTTAAACTTATCCAAATCAGGCAACTTATCGGTGTATTCAGTTTCTGTAATAATAAAATTACCATTCCCCCCTACTTGTATACTGTTAGCACTAACACCTTCTTCAAGCCATTCAAACACCAGCTTGTTTTCTCCGGCAACTAAGTTGGTTTGTGTTTGCCTGAAAATTTGTGCACCGTTCTTGTACACAATTACTTTTTCGGGTTTTGTTTTAACTGTTTTTTCGGCTTCGTTTGCTTTTGCGTTTAAGAACAAACAAACCATTACGGGGATTATTAGTTGAGTTTTCATATGATTTGATTTTTAATTGTTTTCTATTGAGATGCAGGTAAAAAACAAATTCCATAAATAATTTCTACATTTATCAACCTATTGTGAAAGCCAATCTTCATAAAGAACTAAGTGATACCGACCTGTTAGATAAATACAGGCAGACGGGTAACAAGTATTTTGTAGGAGTGTTGTACAAACGATACTCGCATCTGGTGTTTGGTTTATGTATGAAATACTATAAAGACCAGGACCAGGCTTACGATACCAGCATAAACATTTTTACCAAACTTTTTGATGATTTAAAGAAGCATAAGGTAGAGTATTTTAAGAGCTGGCTTTTTACGTATAGCAAAAACTTTTGCCTGATGCAACTCCGTTCGGCAAAGAGTAATTTAAAGCGTGCCATAGAATATGAGAAAGATGTGAAAGTTTTTATGGAAAATAGTGAAGAAACACATCTACAAGCTAATAAGCGCGAAGAGGAGTATGCTTTGCTTGAAAAGGCATTGGCAGATTTGGATGAAGGGCAACGCATTTGTGTGGAGTTGTTTTACTTAAAAGATAAAAGCTATACGCAAATTGTGGAACTAACGAATTATGATTTGAACCAGGTGAAGAGTTATATACAAAACGGAAAAAGAAATTTAAAAATAAGGTTGGAAGAAAACCATGCAGGAAAAGGACAAGCATAAAACATACAGCAAAGAAGAACTTCTTAAACTGATGAAGGAAGGGAAGGATGCACCTGCCGATATGGATGACTTTGACCGTGAAGCAATGGAAGGACTGAAGTTGGTGAAGAACGAAGAGGTATTACATAAGCTGAATGATGAGGTGGATACCATTGTTGAAGAAGAGAAGAGAAAGAAAAAAGCAGTTTATTATTTTAGTGCAGCAGCTTCTTTACTTCTGCTTATTGGTTTGATTTTCTTGTTTAAGAATTCATTTACCAATAAGGATGAAAAGCCTTTAGCCTTAGCGGAAAAACCAAAAGAAGAAAGCGTAAGTCTTTCTTCAAATACTACACCGCAAACCGAAACACAACCGTTAAGAGAAGATAAAGAACTTGAAAAGGATGAGAGGAAGAAAGATGAAATAACTACGCTTAATAAAGAGGGAAAGAAGATAGATGCGTTACAGGATGCAGAGCCAGCAATGGATACCAGAGCAGCCAAAAATGATAAGACAGGCAAAGACCAATATCACGAAGCACCTGATGCTAATACCAAGGTAGTTAAAGATGCAGAGAGTAACTTATCTGATGAAACTAAACCCCTTAGTAAAAGTGATGTTGTTACCACTACAGGTACTTCTGCAAATCAGGGACCACCTAATAAGCAGGAAGAACAAACCATTGCAGCTAATGAAACCGTAACTAATAGTAATGCAGCAGCAAATGGCGGTGCCGGTTATGGTGATGAAAAAGCAAAAGCAAAGAAAAGCAGAGCCAAAGAAAGTCAACAACCAAGTCAGGCTTTAGGAGGCGTTTCTCAGGCAGATAATTCTTCTGCGCCGGTTAATGCACCCATTGAACAAAAAGTAGTTGCAGAGGAAAGCAAAAAAACAGCAGGGCTTTATGCTTCAGATAAAAATACAACTGCAAACAATTATAAAGCTCCATCTTTTATAAATGGAGACTCTGCCTTTGCCGGTTATGCTAAACAGAACTTAAAAATATCTTCGCCCGATAAATCAGGTTTAATAACGGTGTCGTTTACAGTTACTAAAAATGGAGTTGCACAAAATATTGAAGTTACCAAACCTATACCTAATTGCGCTACTTGTTCAGATGATATTATTAATTTGATTAAATCCGTTAAGAAATGGCAACCAGCCATCATGAATGGCAAGGCTATAGATGCTACCAAAAAAATAAGTGTTCAATACAATTAAGTGTAAATTAATTTAACCTAAGGGTTTAAATCCTCTTCCCTATAATATACCCTTTTTCCTGTAATAGCAGAGCAAAATACAACATCGGATCTGCATAAATAAATTAGCTGTTTCAATTTTTTTAGCCCCGCCGTTGTAATCAACGGA
>CAJCJB010000178.1 GCA_903970545.1 Candidatus Saccharimonadota bacterium
AAAGATTTAAAAAATTCATCCATTTCCTTTTTAGGAATTACTTTATAATAAGCCGGCAACTCAAATTCATCATTGGCTATTTTTTCTTTCTCGACGCCTCTTGCTGTAAATTCTAATTCCAGTCCGAATTTTTTAAGACGGTATTGCATCAGCATCCCTTTAATTTCCTGATAGGGGGTATTGGCATTCGGGTTATTAATATTAAGTTCTTCGGTGTACCAAACATCAAACTTCTTACTCGGGTCATCAGCCATGGTGGCAACAACTTTTTTGCATTTATAACCTGCTATTTCTTTCTTCTCACTGGTTTCTTCAAACTCTAATTGGTAGGCTTTGTTTTCTTCGGCAATGGTCTTTTCATCATCAATACAGGCTTGCTTTACATCAAACATTTTTACCAGCTGTATCAGGTTTTTTTTGGCAGGATTAAAAATAAATGTAGTAGTAAATACTCCCATAGTGCTCATTTCGGCGGCAAGCATATTATCTTTAAATTTTACCGTCATTTTGCCCGGAGCAAAACCTGCCATCGGGTTGTTCTCGTCAACAGGTTTGGTATCATATTCAATAATACCTTCTTTAATATACTTAGGGTTGGCATACTTGCAGGATGAAGCAAAAAATGCAATCAGTATTATAGAAAAACAAAAAAGTTTTTTCACCTGCTTAATTTACAAAGTCCGCAAGTTAGTATTTTTGTTTTAAACGGCAATTATCCCGAAATAATTCAGGTAATTTTAATATCCCAGTATTTTAAGCATACTCTTGTAGCTCTGTTCTTTAGCAAATAAACGGGTTGTTATTTCTCCCTTTTCATCTCTGTCAACTAAAATATGCTTGGGTGCAGGAATTAAACAATGCTGAGTTCCGCCATAGCCCGCCAAAGATTCCTGGTAAGCTCCTGTATGAAAGAAACCAATGTACAAAGGTTGTTTTTCATCATCAGAAATTTTTGGTAAAAAAACCTGATTGGTATGTGCTTCGCTGTTATAATAATCCATACTGTCGCAGGTTAGTCCGCCAAGGTTAACATTTTGGAAAGGTTTATCCCAATGATTAACAGCCAGCAAAATAAAACGCTGGTTAATACCCCAAGTATCGGGTAATGTAGTAATAAAAGAACTATCAATCATATACCATGTTTCACGGTCATTTTGTTGCTTCTGATCTATGATAGAATATAATGTAGCCCCACTTTCACCAACGGTATAAGAACCAAACTCGGTAAAAATATTAGGCTCATCAATTTCATTTTGTGTGCAAAAACTTTTAATCTGCTCCACAATTTCTTCAATCATGTATTCATAATCGTACTCAAAGCCTAAAGAGTTGCGTATAGGCATTCCCCCGCCAATGTTAAGTGAATCCAAAGTCGGACAAATCTTTTTAAGCTCTAAGTATATATTCATGCACTTAATAAGCTCCGTCCAGTAATAAATAGTATCTTTTATACCTGTATTAATAAAGAAATGAAGCAATTTAAGTTCAAACTTAGGATTGTCTTTAATCTTCTCTTTATAATAAGATAATATATCCGTATGTCTTATCCCCAAACGGGACGAGTAGAACAAAAAAGAAGGCTCTTCTTCGGTAGAAATACGAATGCCAAGCTTAGTTTTAGGAACTTTTATATGCTTCTGGTAATAATCTATCTCCTTTTTATGGTCAAGTACCGGTATTACATTAAAGCCTTCATTAATTAATTCTACTATATTTTGCTGGTATAAGGGGCGTTTATATCCGTTACAAATAATATAAGTATCTTTGCTGAGGTGTTTCTTTTTAAATTGTTCTTTGATAATAGGTATGTCAAACGCAGATGAAGTCTCAATATGCACGTCATTTTTAAGAACTTCATCGGTTATAAACGAAAAATGAGAGCTTTTAGTGCAATAGCAGTAAAAGTACTTGCCTTTGTAATCGACTTTAGCCATGGCAACGTTAAAAAGCTTCTTAGCTTTTTGAATTTGTTGCCCAATTTTAGGCAAATAAGTAATTTTTAAAGGAGTTCCATACTGTTTTATAATATCCATTAGCGGAATATCGTTAAAACTAAGCTCATTATCAGTTACTTTAAAGCCTTCTTGCGGGAAGTTAAAGGTCTGATTAATAAGGTCTGAATAGTTTTTTTCCTTTGTTTCTTTATATATTCTTTCTTTTTGTTCTTTCATTTTAATTCAATCCAAGTTAGTTACATTACCTATATAAGTGCATATGTAAGTTAGTTACATCTCTATTGCAAATGCAAAGATATTCAATTATATCAAAGCTTAATATTAATAAATTGTTATTTTTATATGATTAAACCAATTAAAATCATCGAGGTAAAGTCAGAGATTGGGGCCGGAACCCGAGGCTCCAGTCTTGGGGTTGATGCTATTAAGATAGCTGCCTTAGATTTTGGGAGCAACTTCTTTAAAAAGTTTAAAACCGTTGAGATTAAAACCGAAAACCAGCTCCTGCTGGAGCCTGTAGTGCACGATTATGCCAAACGTATTAAAGGGGTTTATGCTTTAAATGAACGCCTTGCTCAGGAAATACAAAAAACTTTAACCAAAGAAAATGCCCTGCCTATTGTACTTGCCGGCGATCATAGTTCGGCCATAGGAACCATATCAGGCATTAAAATGGCTTATCCCGATAAGAAGATTGGCGTAATTTGGATTGATGCACATGCCGACATCCATTCGCCTTACACCACCCCATCAGGTAATATGCACGGAATGCCAATTTCGTGTCTGCTTGCCGAAGATAACCAAGACCGCCAGCAAAACAAACTGGATGATGAAACCATAGAATATTGGGAAAATCTTAAAAAACTGGGCGGTGTTTCTCCTAAAATAGATTATAACGACCTTGTTTACATTGCCATCAGAGATTTTGAACCCGCAGAAGATTACCTGCTTAAAAAGAACAAAGTACGCATCTTTAACTTGCAGGAAATCCGTAAGAAAGCAGTAGAACGTATTGCTATTGAGGCTTTAAACTACTTAGACCATTGCGATTTAATATACGTAAGTTTTGATGTAGACAGCATGGATAGCCGCATAAGCAGCGGAACCGGCACACCTGTACCTAATGGCATTACTGAGAAAGAGGCGGGAAACCTTATCTATTATATTATGCGTAGTAAAAAAATTGTTTGCTTTGAAATGGTGGAGATAAATCCAACGTTAGATAAAGAAAACCTGATGGCTGAGAATGCTTTTGAGATACTTCAAAAGGCAACCAACCAGCTAAGTAACGACTTTTAGGTAAACTATTTTTTATTTTTCTAAAAACCCTTTAATAAAATCGCTTACCAAATAAGAAATTAACTTACCTGTTTTGTAATCGGCTTTTATATGGGCAAGTACTGGGGCACCTTCTGCAATATGTAAGTAAGCAGGGTTTAGTTTTTGTGCACAACGGTATAGATATTGCCTTGCCTGCAAAGGAGATATTCCGCAAGAAGTACGGGCACTACTGGGTACATTGGTTATGGCATCCAAATCAAGATCAATCCCGCAATAACATTCTTTGCAAAAATCTATACAAGCATCAATGGCTTGCATAAATGTTTCTTTTTCTCTGATAAAAATATCTTCGTAAGTCTTATATAATAAATACTCTGGATTATCTCTAAACTTTTGCAGGGTAATATCTGCATTGTATTGTTCATGCAAAGTTAACACAGCATATTTCTTTAAAATACCTTCTTCAAAAGCATAACTAAAACTATTACCACTATGTCTTCCTTCTAAAGCTCTAAAATCAGTATGGGCATCGCAATTAATAGTGTTAATCCCTTTTGTACAGGTTATTTTATCACGGCGCAAAGTTTCGTTTACTGCCTTTATTATTGGATATGAATTGTTATGACCACCGCCTATTACTATCGGAATCTTATTAGCAGCGACAATCATTTCTACTATTTCAACCACACGTGCATCAATAAACTCAACCAGCTTACGCAAACGCTCAATATCAAAATTGTTTTTAGAAGCGGAGCTTGCCTGCTCCATTAAATCGTGTACATCAACTTCACCCAATACTATAATATCTTCTGCTTTTAGAAAGAAGTTGTTTTGCAGGTTTAAGATATTCTCTACGGCAGGTTTCCAAGCGGTGTTTGCACCCGGGCGACCATAGTTAGCACGCACACCAATATCTTCAGGTATACCGAATATTACAAACTTAGCTTTTGATTGTTTAAGAAAACTCTCTGCTTCTTCAGCACTATTTACACATGCAATTTTATCACCAATTTTACACTCACCATACCTGCTGCGGGTTAAATGCCTGATGTCTTTTTGAGAGTAGAATTTAAAACGGAGCATATTCTATGGCTTCCAGTTATCAGGCTCTTCTCGCCATTTCTTTAAGGAAGAAATATCTGCTTCATTAATATAATTTTCTTTCAATGCTTGCTCAATAAGCGCATGATAATTACACAAAGAAACTGTAGTGCATTTTGCTTTTTTAAAGGTTGTTTCAGCAACTTTAAAATCGTATGTAAAAATAGAAACCAAGCCTTTTACCTGACAACCGGCTTCACGCAAAGCTGTAACGGCTTTAAGACTACTACCTCCACTGCTGATTAAATCTTCTATAACTACAACGCTTTGCCCTTTTTCAACATGTCCTTCAATTTGATTTGTTAAACCATGTTTCTTTGCATCGCTACGCACATAAGCAAAAGGCAAACCTAAGTCTTGCGCTACTAAAGCCCCCTGTGCAATACCACCGGTAGCCACACCTGCAATTACATCAGGCTTACC
>CAJCJB010000179.1 GCA_903970545.1 Candidatus Saccharimonadota bacterium
TATGCAGGTGTTAAATCAGATCAATTAATCCTGGCACAAATATTTATGGATGTTATTGGTGCTCGATTAGATCCTGAAGTATAGAAAATCGATGTTTCTTTTCTTTTCAAATAAATTCATTTTGTAATTTAGTCTGCGAAATCTTTTCGGGTATTTGTACTTGCAGTTGCACATACAAATCGCCAAACTTAGTTGTCTCTTCATACACAGGCATACCCTTTCCTTTCAGGCGGATGGTTTTACCGTTTTGGGTTCCTTCTGCAATTTTAATTTTTACTTGTCCGGATAGGGTGTTTACAATAGTTTCTCCACCCAGCAAAGCAGTATATAAATCAATGGTATGGTTTAGGTATAAATCATCTCCTTTGCGAGTAAACTGCGGGTGCGGTTTTACCCTGATGCGCACATATAAATCGCCATGATGTTGCTCGCTGCTGCCTTTGGCTCCTTTGCCCTTTATGCGCAATCGTTGGTCGGTATAAGCACCGGGCTTGGTAGTTATTTTTAGCTTTTCGTTTTCTAATTGTATAATGCGGCTTGTACCTTGGTAAGCTTCTTCGAGGGTAATTTCCATTTCGGTTTCATAATCCCCCCCTCTAACGCTAGCGCTTCTGCCTTGTGTTCGTCCTGCACCACCTGTTCTGCCACTAAAAAACTGTTCAAAGAAATCGGAGAAATCAGCACCTTCTCCTTCATTATAAAAATGCTGTCCGCCTTGTGCGCCACCAAAAGGATTACCGCCCCCTCCTTGATTTGCACTACGCTCGTACTGTTGCCAGTTCTCGCCTAACTCATCGTACTTCTTTCTTTTCTCGGGGTCGCTTAATACTTCATTAGCTTCGTTAGCCAGTTTAAATTTTTCTTCGGCTTCTTTATTACCCGGGTTCTTATCCGGATGATGCAGCACAGCCAGTTTACGGTAAGCCTTTTTTATTTCATCTTGCGAAGCTTTCTTATCTACACCTAATACTTTATAATAATCTTTATAGTCCATTTAATTAGGCAACTCTCTCAAATAATTTGTAAAAGTTTACATCGCTGTTTGCGTTGTTTGAATTTACTTCGCCCACATGCTCATTAAGAAAAGAGCTTAGTCTGTCGCCAAAAGCATTTGACTTTCTTTCTAAAGTAACGTCTTTATCATCATCCAGTTTTGCCAAGCGCTCGTATTGCTCTTTTGTGATGGTTGGTGCAGAATATATCATGATTGAAACGATTAAAATTAAAGAATCAGTTTAGTAACGGCATGGTCGGTTGCATCATCAAGCTTAGTTCTATGATGATGAAAAACCATTAACGGAACTTTTAAGTAAAAGGCCATTACCTTAGTAACGCTCTTGCCAAATAGTTTATCCATCAGGCTTCGCTGGTGTGCCGACATAACGAGCATATCAACTTTTACTTCTTCCATATAGCTTTCTATTCTTTCCTCTACATCGCGCCCTGCCAGTAATTTATAGCTTATGTTTTTATAGCTAACATTCTTAGTTACTTTTGATTTGAATTTTTCCAAAGCTTTTTGAGAATCAGCATCATCAAATTCTGAAATGTGAATCACCTCTATTTCTGCTTCAAAGAGTTCTGCCAGGTTTGCTATGCTCTGCAAACTAGGTATATCACTATCTATAAACTCGCTTGCATAAACTATTTTTTTTACATAGTTAGTTAAAGCCCCCTCGGGTATGGCAAGAACAGGACACTTAGCTTTTTCAATAACCTGCGAAGAGTTGGTTCCGAATATTTGTTTACTGAGGCTTCCACTGGCACCTTGTGTACCCATTATAATCAAATCAATATTTCTTTCTTCTGTAAGTCTAAGTAACTCATCTGTAAGAAAATTTTCACTGCTTATGTAATCTATCGGGTGATTTGAACCATGCGACACAGAATTATAGTGAGCCTTTAGTTGATCGTCTGATTTCTTTTTGGCAACTTCAACTTGCTTATCTACCATACTTAAAGGCAAAGGCGCATTGTTATTCTCTATATGAAAAGTGTGCAGCAAAATAATTTTTGCCTGCATTCGCTTGGCTATGTTAATGGCATAATGCAAAGCATTCTCTGCATTTTTAGAGAAGTCGGTGGGTACTAAAATTGTTTTCATTTGTAATTATTATGTTTTTGATTCGTAAAAAATCGGATCCCCATTAATTGGAACAATATCCTTTTTAAATCTTTCCAGCAGTTTTTGTTCTGCGGGAGTAACCGGAGGGAAAGCCTCAGCTACCTTCTCCATTACAATAATAAAGGTGTCTTTTAATTCAGGGCTTAAGTAATGGCTGTTTGTATTGATGGTGTGCATAGCAGACTTATACATTGTCTCTGCATCATGCTCTTTATCTTTATCAAGAATTTGAAAGATGATATCAGAAATATCAAAGTCATAATCTTTACTACTGATCTCGGCAGCAACTATATCATGAAACTTTTTGCGTTGCTCCTTATGTACTTTACCATCAATGGCAGCTGTAACATACGCCAATTCTCCTATGGCATAATGCAGGTTTTCGAGTGGTGTCATCATGGGTTTATATTTTAATTAATTTCTTTTTAAACATTCGTTCTCAAACTTTTCTGTAACCATAAAAGTTCCATTAATATCTAAGGAAGGTTTGCTATAGATAAATGTATTTCCAGTTATTTTTGCTGTAAAACCATCCATGCCGTAATACACAAGCGGGCTAACCAGTGTTGCAGAGCCATTAAAAAAGAATTCTACCGTGCCACTTATATCTTTATTATTAATGGCATTTGTATCACTATCAAATAAATAAACTTCTATATGGTCATCACAACCAAAAAGCTCTATCTTATAACTACCAACTGTTTTTAATCTTCCGCCATGCGGACCAAGCCCATTCTGCTGGGCATTTGTTGTAAGAAGCAAGAATAAGATTGCTATTATAATGACTCCTGTTTTCATCATAACAAAGGTGACAGCTTTTACCGCCCTTTGTTATGACCTCCGTCATGTTTAAGAATGAGATTTGTTATGTGTAAAAGAGTATGTATAATTAAAATTGATTCAACTCTTTGATTATAGAGTTTTTTATCTTTTGATATTTCTCTTTAAGCACCCATTCTTTAAAATTAGACATAGTTATGTAAGTGCCATCTATAGCAATCATATTTACCATCCACGCAATAAGTCCGTTTGAGTTTACTATAAGTTGATGAGTTACCTGAACGGATCCATCTTTTAATGGAACAAGTTTCCATACGGTATTATATTCGGTAATGCGTATGTGGTTGGCTACCGGCGGAATATAATTTGCATTGCAGGTAGATGTAATGGTTACAGTTTTTGTTTTCTCATCTTGCGCAAGCTTTATGTTTATTACCAAATCTTGATTTTCATAAGGAAAGGGGATTAATACGGTTTGATAATGTATTTCTTCTGTTTCGCTTATTTTCTTTAAAGTATAAGACCGTCCGCACTTGTAAACCCATTTGGGATAAGAATCCCAATCGTATAAAAGGTTAACAATGCTACTCAGGGAAGTCTTTACATTTACAATGGCTTTTAATTCTCTGAATTCGGTGTTGTTTACTTTTCGTGAATAGATGGCTACCCCGTTTTCATTTTTAGATAAAGACCATCCTTCTTCATCTTTCCAAGAATTATTGACTAATAAAAACAATAAACAAAGAAATAGTCTCATGAAGAGTAAAACTTATTTTATTAATGTTGCCGTTGCCTTCTGGTAATCAATTTTAGCAATTAATAAATCATATAACGAATAGTAATAGTTTGTTTCGGCTGTGTGCAAATCATTTTCGGTTGTATTCATATCCAGACTCGAGCCTGTGCCTTGCTCATATTTCTTTCTGGTAACTTCATATACATTACGTGCAAGGTCAATATTTTGCTTTTGAGTCTGTAAGGATACTAGAGCGTTCTTATAGTTAGCAGTAGCCGTTTGTATCTCTAACTCTATTGATTGTTTTAATTGAGAAAAATTGTTTTGTGTCTTAAGTAAATTAACTTTTGCCTGCTGAATACGCCAATTCTTTTGCAAACCATCAAAAATAGGCACATTAAGTGTAGCCCCTATATAAGCAAACGGGAACCAACTTTTTTTATTAAAATCAAGTTGTTGTTTTTGAAACTGATCTGCACCAACACCATAACCAACTAATGATGGCAGGTACGCCATTTTATTTCTTTTCACATCAATTTCATTTAGTTTTTGCTGAGACTGCAAAGCCATAAATTCAGGTCTTTTACTTATATCTATATTATCGGCACTTACGTTTTGCCCATCTTCTCCGCTTTGAATTTTTTCTAAATCATCCGTAAGTTCAATGGGTTTTTGCAACTCATATCCCATTTGGAATTTAAGTGTCAGTTCATTTAATTCGGAAAGACGCAAAGCCTTTTCCTTTTCTGTAACCAAATTGTTATAACTTACTTCTATCCTGTTTATATCTATCGTTTCGGCATAACCACCTTTTTTCAATTCGGTGGTATTATCTTTTAATAGTTTAACCCGTTCTATATTCAAATCCAAGATTTTTAGTTGCTCTCTGCTTACAAGTACTCCATAATATGCTTTAGAAACATTTTGAGCTGTTTCTACTTTACTGCGAAGCATGTTTTTTTGAGAAAGATTTATAAACTCTTTAGCAGACTTAACTCCCATTAAATAATCAGTACTAAAGAGTAATTGACTAACAGAGCCGCCTACTGTAAAATTATACCTTACACCAAACTTAGCAGGCAAATAAGTACCTGTGGGATAACCAAAAAACTGACCGGGAACCAATAAAGTAGGCAGATACAAATTATCCCGTAAATCAACACTTCCATTAATTTGCGGCATTCCCTGTCCTACTACTTCGTTTTTTTTGTAAGTGCTTACTTTGGTGTCATTATCGGCATTTATGTATGTATAATTATGTTTAAGTGCATAATCTATAGCTGCCTGTAAAGAAAATTGTTTAACAGCCGTATCACCCTGACTA
>CAJCJB010000180.1 GCA_903970545.1 Candidatus Saccharimonadota bacterium
CTCATGTATTCGTTTTGCTCGGCTTTTTCTGTTTAAGAAGTGCGAATAAATATAGCAATTTAATTTAAAAAGCAAACTTATCTTCTATCTCTTTCTTTTCTTTGAAGTTTAAATAGCAGAAAGCAGCAAAATTAAATTAACCATTCGTCCGCCCAAAGTGATTGTTAAAAATAATCCTTAACAGTATGGGCGGTACTTTAATTTTTCATAACGAAACTTACAAGTATTACGCTGAAAAAATTAACCTTATTAAACCCCAACATTTGTCAAAATGTTTATAATTTCGTTGCATGGAAACAGAAACACTAACCAAGATGGAATACAGAATTGAGTATGATACGATGGGCGAGGTAAAAGTACCTGCTGATAAATACTGGGGTGCGCAAACCGAACGTAGTCGCAACAACTTTAAAATAGGACCTGAGGCGAGCATGCCGAAAGAAATTATTTATGCTTTTGCGTATTTAAAGAAAGCTGCCGCGCTTGCCAATTGCGAGCTGGGTGTGCTTGCTAAAGATAAAAGCGATTTGATTGGTAAAGTATGCGATGAAATATTAGCGCATAAGTTGGACGACCAGTTTCCTTTGGTTATCTGGCAAACAGGTTCCGGTACGCAAAGCAACATGAATGCCAACGAGGTTATTGCATACCGTGCGCATGTGCTTTCGGGTGGTAAATTATCGGACGAGAAAAAAATCCTTCACCCGAATGATGATGTAAATAAATCGCAATCAAGTAACGATACCTACCCAACTGCCATGCACATTGCAGCTTACAAGCAGGTAGCAGAAATTACCATTCCGGGAATGGAAAAACTGCGCGATACGTTAAAAGCAAAATCAGAAGAATTTAAAAGTATAGTAAAAACAGGCCGCACCCACTTTATGGATGCCACTCCACTAACCCTCGGTCAGGAATTTAGTGGCTACACGCAACAAATAACCAACAGCATCCGCGCTATTAAAAATGCGCTAGAGATGGTTCGTGAATTAGCTTTGGGGGGAACTGCCGTTGGTACTGGTTTAAATACCCCTAAAGGTTATGATGTTCTTGTTGCTAAAAAAATAGCCGAACTAACCGGATTCCCTTTTGTTACCGCCCCCAATAAATTTGAAGCCCTTGCCGCACATGATGCCATGGTAGAATTATCAGGCGCATTAAAACGTTCTGCAGTTGCCCTTTTCAAAATAGCCAATGATGTACGCATATTAAGTTCAGGCCCTCGTTCGGGTATAGGAGAAATTATTATTCCCGATAACGAACCTGGTTCATCCATCATGCCCGGCAAAGTAAACCCAACCCAACCCGAAGCACTTACTATGGTTTGTGCACAGGTTATAGGTAACGATGTGGCTGTTTCTGTTGGAGGCATGAATGGACATTTTGAACTGAATGTTTTCAAACCGTTGATTGCTTCCAATGTATTACAAAGTGCGTGCTTGCTAGGTGATGCCTGTGTTTCGTTTAACGACCATTGTGCTGCCGGTATTTTACCAAACCTGCCAATTATAAAACAACACATGGAAAATTCCTTGATGTTGGTTACCGCACTTAACACGCATATCGGTTATGAAAAGGCTGCTAAAATAGCCAAGACTGCACATAAAGAAAACAAAACACTTCGTGAAGCGGCTTTGCAATTAGGTTACGTTACCAATGAGCAATTCGACCAGTGGGTGAAACCAGAGGATATGGTGGGCAGCTTGAAGTAACAGATAATGAAACTAGTTATCATCCTGAGCTGGTTGAGGAAAAGCATTTGTCGTTCAACATTCATTTGCTTGTGTCTGCTTTTTTCTGTGTCTGTTTTTTCACAGGATACCAGTAATACGGATAACAGTACTCAGGATGTTACTAAAAACATGAGAGGCTTTCATATCGGTTTACAAGCAGGAACACTCTTTGCCAATAAATATACTACCAATCTGTATAACGGATATGGCTTTGACCCTAATGGAAACCAAAACAATTTTACAAACAGTTTTCTAAACCAAATACTTCAGTATTATGCTGGAAATGGTGTTCAGCCTGATCTAATTGCTCAGGCATTAGGAGTAACTCCAGGAACATGGTCTTTTGGTCAGCAGGATATGCCTGTTAATCTTAGGTATAATATTGCTATTCAGGTTGGATTAAACACACGTTATTGCTTTGATAATAAGACAGCGATTATTTATAATCTTAACGCAACCAAACTATCCGTTAATGGAGATTTTACTATTGAAACACAAGTCCCCGTTAATTCAAACGGTTTTCAGGGAGCTTCCAATGTAAACACTTTTTCTATTATTGGGGGTGAAGAAAGACTAATAAACCAATTGGGTTTTCAACGCATATTGGGCGATAACCCCTTACTTAATTTTTTTGTTGAAGGCGGTGTAGATATGACACTTGCTAAATATTTAAGAAACCAAGTTATCATAAACAACCTTACAATAGATATAGGAAGCCCTTATTATTCTCAACCTGCTTATGGCCATTTTAGAGATCATGGTCTTTTGGGTGTCGGATTTGGTGGTTTTGCAGGCATAGGGCTTAACCTTACGTTAAGTAGCAAATATGTTATTCAGTTGGTGTATAATCCTTCCTACGATAAAATTAATATTGGATACATTCCAAAGTTCACACTGCAACAAAGCGTTGGATTTAGGGCTTATTATAATTTCTAATTCATAATCCTTTTTAATTTTATGCAAAGAAATATTAAATTAAATTTGCGCAGCAGTTAAGCAAAGATTGGTTGTGTGTAAAAAACAAAGTATAAAAAATACTGTTTTAGTAGGTCTTGTATTACTCCTATTTAGCTGTAAACCTCCTAAGGATGGTTATTCTGTCTATCCCAAAAACATATCAAGTAGTAATTTTATGGTGACTGTGGCGGGTAACGGAACAGCTGGTTACAGTGGAGATGGGGCAGCCGCTAATCAG
>CAJCJB010000181.1 GCA_903970545.1 Candidatus Saccharimonadota bacterium
CACCCGTTTATGCAGCAAACAGGATGTTGAAAAAAGCCGGAATGAAATTGCAAGATTTTGACTTTTATGAGATACATGAAGCTTTTGCTGCACAGGTGTTGGCAACCCTGAAAATATGGGAAAGCGAAGAACTGAGCAAATCTTTTGGATTTGAACCTCTTGGTAAAATAGACAGAACTAAGTTAAACGTAAAAGGAAGTAGTCTCGCAGCAGCACACCCATTTGCTGCTACGGGTGGGAGAATCATTGCAACCATGGCAAAACTTCTTAACGAAAAAGGCTCAGGTAAAGGGTTTATTTCTGTGTGTGCCGCGCGAGGACAAGGTATTACTATGATCATTGAAAAATAAAACAATATAATATGGAAGCAAAAAATCGTTTAGAGGTTATAAGAGAATACGTAAATAAGGAATTTACTTCAACCCCTTCACCATTTATGAAATGGTTAAAACCGATCGTCTTGTCTGTAGAACAAGGCACATTATCTTTTCAATATACAATAAGAAAGGAAATGACTAATCCAATTGGAACATTACATGGTGGTGTAACGGCTGCTATTATCGATGATGTGATTGGAGCCACTATGTATTCGTTTAATGAAGATGGTTTTTATACAACTGTAAATAATGTTATAGATTACTTTGCATCTGCCCGTGAAGGTGATACCATTATTGCAAACACAAGTATTATAAAAAAGGGGAGACAAATGGTGAATGCCCAATGTGAGGTTTGGAATGCAGATAAAACAAGGCTTATTGCAAGAGGGTACTCCAATCTTTTAAAAATTGACCCTAAGAAAGAGAATACTTAGCACTTGAAAATGATGTGAAGTATAACAGGAACCTCGTAACTAATCTTGATGGTCAGAATCTGTAAAATAATTTAATAATATAAAAACATGAAAACAATTAAGAAAATTGAAGTAGAACGCTTAGACATAACTTCGAACAAACCTTTTGAAGTAGCTGTTAGTGCCTTGGAAGGGTTGGTCGATCGCCCCAACATGCAACAGTATATGAAGGACATTTCTGCTACAAAAACTTGGGCTGAAGCGCAACCTTTATTTCAAAAGGCAGTAAGCGAAACGGGATTTATGATATTTATGACTTTAGACCCAGGAGCAATTATCAGACTCGAATCTGGGATCCCTGCCCCCAAGCTTATTCGTTTTATAATCGGTAATGCTCTTATTATGAAAGAAATGGCTAAACATGTTCCTCATGCCGCAGCTTATGCTCCGGTAACGATTTTGGTAAGTGAGCAACCTGATGGAGTTCATTTCTACTACGATAAAATGGTCAGCTTGCTTGCTCCTTACGGAAGCGAGAAGGCACTTGAAGTAGCAAGGGATTTGGATTTGAAAGTTGAAAACATACTTATAAAGGCAGCGATTTAAAACCCTTTACCTAAGCCATTTCTCATGATTACTATATTGTAAAAAAGGAAGTAGCTAATTATATCTTATTCAATTTTTTCAAATCCTTTAAACCCCATTCCTGTATCACGGCTATCACAGGCATTAAAGAGTGCCCATATTTTGTCATCTTATATTCTACTCTGGGTGGTATTTCCGCATAAATTATCCGCTCAATAATATTATCTTCTTCTAACTCTCTAAGTTGGTTCACCAGCATTTGTTTACTTATATCGGGCATTACCTTTTTCAACAAACTAAAACGGTTAGCATTTTTACTAATGGCATATATTATTAACACCTTCCATTTACCACCAATTCTGTTTAGAAAATGGGTAACGCCACAATTATGTGGATTAAAATCTTTGCTTTTCCTTTTGTTTACCATTGGTCTATAATTTTGTACTAAGAAGCATTTATTTGACTACTTGTATATTCGGAACAAATATAACAGCTTTGTATTTTTAAACCCAAATAAAATATGTATAGAAAGATTTTATCAGCAGCTAAAATTCTATTTTTAACAACTGGAATTATAACAAATGTTAATGCACAAAATAAACAAGTAAAACCTCAAAATCAAAAGTCAATGACAGCAGAACAAGTTAAACAATTAAGCGTAGGTACATGGGTGAGCATTGCTCCAGAAGTGCGCCCCAGTATTTCAAAAAATGCCGATGGCAGCATGAAACCCTTTTATGTTACTCGAACTTTCACATATTCAGCAGATGGGAAATTTGCACTTGAAATGATTAACTCTGCCGATGCTTATGGTAAAGTGCCATTAGTAAAAATCGTTCTTAAGGGACATACTGTTTGGCAAGGGGAACACCCAATTGCAGCAGGCGCTCAAAAAATAGATTATATCGCAGATGAGGCGTATGATATAACTCCGTTAATTCAAGGTTTTGCAGATGCTATGAATAAAGCCGCCAGCACAAATTTTAATAAGTGGGAGGTGAATTCTACACAAAGTATTTTAGGTAAAGCTTTTGCTCCTTTTGGTCTTTCGGAAGGAGAGATTTATGGAGAATTCGATTTGATTTATATTTTAAATGATATGATGTTTTGGGGAGCAAAACATGTGGATGGACGTAGTTTTAACAAAGTAGAAAACCGCCCTGATAATTTACAGATCCCTTTAATGAGAAAAAAATAAAACACATTATTGAACATAGTATTAAAAGAAAGCCCACAAAATAAAGTGGGCTTTTGTATTTTGGGCCTGATAACAATTGCCCTGACATTTGCACATAACAGTATACTTTACGCAAAAGCTTTCCACTATAATCCCGTAACGCATATTAAGAAAGATAAAACAATTATATCTTTGTTGTATGAAAGAGTTTTCAGCTATAATTAAATACGTAGCCAGATATATTGAGTTAACTGAAGAAGAACAAAAATATTTTGTTTCACTACTTAGAATTACAAAGGTTAAGAAAAAACAATGTATCGTTCAGCCTGAATTTATCTGTAAATACAGAAGCTATATTTTGAGAGGTGCTATGAAAGCATATTTAGTTACCAACGAAGCTCAAGAGCACACAATAGCTTTTGCTATTGAAGATTGGTGGATAAGTGATTATAACAGCTATATATTTCAACAACCCGCTACTCTTTTTGTAGAAGCATTAGAAGATACAACATTGATACAACTGGACTATAATGCAGAGCAATTATTAATGGAAACTTACCCTAAGTTTGAGAGGTTTTTTAGAATAATTACACAGCGTTCTTTAGCATTTATTCAAAAAAGAATGCTGTCTAATTTAAGCATGTCCGCAGAAGAAAGATACGAAGATTTTATTCATAAATACCCGACTGTTGTAAACAGAGTTCCTCAATACGCACTGGCTTCTTACCTCGGTTTTAGTGCCGAATTTCTAAGCAAAATCAGAAATAAAAAAGTAAAAAAGTTGAACTAGTTCAACTAAATTATCTAATCTACTTCATGTTTTTTTATTAGCCCTTAGCTCATCTTTGTGGTGTCAATAATGACAAATAATTTAAAAACAAAAAATATGGAAAACACATCACAAAAAGTAACTTTTAAAGTGCCAACAAGGGATGAAGTATCTCCGGCAAATCAGGCAATTTTCGACCACATGAAAAGTGCCTTTGGCATGGTGCCTAATCTTTTTGCAACCATTGCCTTAAACGAAACTGCATTGGCAGATTATTTGGCTTTGCAAAATCGTAAAAGTACATTAACCACTAAAGAAAGAGAAATCATTAATTTAGTAGTTAGTCAGGTAAATGATTGTAAGTATTGTATAGCCGCGCATACCATAGTGGGTAAAATGGCTGGCTTTAACGAGGAGCAAATTTTAGAAATTCGTAGAGTACAAATTTCATTTGATACTAAATATGAAGCACTGGCAAAATTTGTAAAAGAGACAACTATTAATAAAGGTCGTCCATCAGAAAACACTTACGATAATCTCTTTGAAGCAGGCTACACTAAAGCCAATCTTATTGATATTGTTATAGTAATTGGTGATAAAATTATCACTAACTACTTACACAACATTACCCAGATACCTGTTGACTGGCCTGAAGTTCAAAAAATATAATTTAACACACTCAAACATTTATTCATAGTAACCAAAAAAAAGGTTACCAAAGCCCACTCACGAAAGAGTGGGCTTTTTTATTTGTAACCTTAGTAGGCTTTTCCACAGTAACCCCTAACGCAAACAAAAATTACTACTTTTGTATATCTGTTTTATTTCATTCAATGTTTGAGGCTTTCCGAAAATATTTATCGGGCAAAGGAACTTTCACTACTCATGATTATGAGTTGATTGAATCCGTTTTGACATTTAAAAAGCTGCGGAAACGGCAATATTTTTTACAAGCAGGAGATGTATGCCAATTTCACACTTTTGTCTCCAAGGGTTTTCTCCGATATTATTATGTGGACGAAAAAGGACAGGAACATATTATGCAGTTCGCTCCGGAGAATTATTGGACAGGTGACAGGGAAAGCATGTATTTAGGTTTACCTTCAAAATATAATATTGATGCTGTTGAAGATAGCGAAATTTTATTGCTGAAGAAAGAAGACCATGACATAATGTGTAAGACAATTCCCGCCTTCAATGATTTTGTAAGTGAAACACTTAAAAAAAATGCTGCGGTTTTGCACGAGCGGATTCGTATCAGCATATCTCTTTCAGCCGAAGAAAAATACAGCTACTTTATTTCAAAATATCCTTCCATCAGCAATCGTGTACCACTACACATGATTGCATCCTATCTAGGTGTATCTGCTGAAACTTTAAGCAGAGTAAGGAGCCAATCCGTTAAAAAGTAATTTCATTTTTTATTGGCTTCTCTTGACAAATGTCAAGACTTTTTTCCTTCAAATGTCATTGTAAAAGGGGACTTCATGCCCGCATCTTTGTATCATTAATTAACCATTTAAAAAATAAAGATGACACATTTAGAAAAAGTAAAAGATTTGTACCAAATGATTACTACTGGTCAAGTCATGGAGGGTTTTGAAAAACACTACCATCAAAATGTAGTAATGCAAGAAGTTAGCGAAGCTCCGCGAAATGGAAAAGATGCCAACATTAGCAAAACACTTTAATATTCTGCAACCAAACGAGTGGCTTGGAAAACATACTGCTGTTTCCGAAGAAGACTTTATTAAAGAGCCACATCGCAACAGGCTAAATGTTGTAATAGGAAGAACCAATCATTTAAGTCATCATTTAGGACAACTAACGTTACTAAAAAGATGATACTCTTAATTACAAACTTAACCAAGCCCGCTCCTAAAAAAGCGGGTTTTTTTAATTTAACATATGTCAATCTCAAAATTGATATATGTCAATGAAATTATTTATCATATATCATTTTCTTTCTAACCCTCAGCAGATAAATATAAGCTGAAAGAAATTTTCACTAACCCTTATGTTGAGGTTACAATATTTTGCCAAAGCATTTTCATGTGACCAAAAGCCGAATGTTTCCCCTACAGTTGATAATGATAAAGATGATGGGACTTCTTATTATACAACCATATATAATTGCCCATCTAATAAAAT
>CAJCJB010000182.1 GCA_903970545.1 Candidatus Saccharimonadota bacterium
TAAAAATATTTTTGAATCAAAAATTATTACATCGAGATTAACATATCGCACTACTGCCCGCTAACAGTATTATTATTCGTTGTTGTGCCACCCGTTGTACCTCCGCCTGTATTAGTACCTGCAACTAAGCTAATATTAATACTAACGTTGCCCGGTGTGCTTTGCGTTACGGTTTTGGTTTGTGTGGCATAACCTTTGGCAATTACCTGTATGGTAAAGCTGCCCGGGTGCATGCGTCCAAACTCGTACTTGCCATCAGCTTTGGTAATTTTTGTTTTGCGGGTGGTGCTTAGTAGTTTTACATGCGCTTTTTTAACGGGTTGGTTTTGCGCATTGGTAATGGTGCCTTTTATAGTAACCGTAGTGCGTTTGTGTTTAGCGCCTATTTTACGGTCGAGCATATAAGCATCATGAAACGTTTGATTGGTAATTTTATATTGCCTCATCAACAAATCTAACTGCTCTTCTAAAATAGTTTGTATGGTTTTTATTTGCTGTGCAATGGCCGTAGTAAAAGCCTTGGCGGTGCTTCGCGCATTTTTGGGTTGCCCCACCAAAGGCATAAACGTACCAATAGCACCCTGAAAACTAAGCAACGTAGCGGCAGTTACTCCATAACCACTCAGGCTGGAAATGATGGGAGATACCTGATTATATATATCCTGACAAGCGGGAGCTAACTGAGCATCTTGTAGTTTATTCAAATCACTTGCCGTTACCTTCAGGTTTTGTTTCAAGGCCGCGTTGCCTGCTACCGCTGCATAAGCACGTCCTGCCGTAGCATGGTCTATGGTTAGTTTTATCAAATTGGTTTTGGCTTGTTCCTTAGTTACAGTTATACCCGTGCTGTGGTTTATTTGTCCCGTTTGCAAAGAGCTTAACCCCGTAACCGCATTTTTAAAATTGGTTACAACTGTAGAGAAAGGAGCGTTACTACTATATATAGTAGCATTTTGATTTAAGTTAGTTACGACTGAGTCGTACATGCTAACGTGATTGATTTGTTTCTGATTCATGAGTTTAGTTTTTATTAATATACATGTACCAACTATCGTGCCAAGTTTTTAAAATACCCTCAAAACCCCTGTTTTCATTGAATTTTTCACACTATTTAACGATTCAACTAGTTTTTAGTGGTTCAAATCATCATTTCTTCGCAGCACAGAATGATTTCTCGGTAGGACAGAATGATTTCTCGGTAGGACAGAAGCATTTCTTGAGGAGACAGAACAATTTCTCGAGGGGACAAGAGCATTTCTTTGGGGCACATGATGATTTCTCGATAGGACAGAAGCATTTCTTGAGGAGACAGAATGATTTCTTTGTGTAACAGGATAATTTCTTTATGTCGAGCATGCATTTCTTTGTGTAACATGATGATTTCTTTAGGGGAAAAAGAAAACATAATTACTTTGTTTTATCTTTGTGAGATGAAAGCAGAAGAGTTAATTCATCAGGCAGAGGATGTGGCGGTGGTGGTGGTTCCTGAAATGGTGGAAGACCAAAACGGCTGGATGGTGTATTTGGTAAACCTTAAAAACAACTCGCTGGAGAATGTATTGGTAAGCTCTAAGGGTTATGGCGAGATTGATAACCGAAATTTAAAGACATCTACCCTGCGCCATTTTATAGAAAAAGTAGAACCACATGCCTATAGCAAAATAGAACCCATTATGGAAGACTTGTTTGGGTTGGCAAACGAGTTTTGGGTTAGCTTTTATGTAGGTAAAACCATTTACGATAAAAAGTTTGTGTTTCTGCCCGAAAGCATACAGGAGAATAATTTTATAACCATTCCTTTTCTCAACAAAAAAGGCGTAATGATTAAATAAATAATATGCCTCAACTTGATATTAATAATGTATTGTTTCTGGATATAGAAACCGTGCCTTTGGTTTATGATTATAACCAACTGAACGAGCCTTTTAAAAAACTATGGGATTTAAAGTGGCAGCATCATAAAGAGTTTACGCCTGAACAGCAGTATAGCAAAGCGGGCATCTATGCTGAGTTTGCCAAAGTAGTTTGTATTTGTGTGGGCTATTTTAATGGAATAGAGTTTCGTATTAGGTCTTTTTATGGCGATGATGAAAAGAAGTTGTTAGAAGAATTTAAAAGAATACTGGAAGTACATTTCCAGCAACATGCGCTTTGCGCCCATAATGGTAAAGAGTTTGATTTTCCTTTTATATGCAGAAGAATGTTGATTAACGGAATTAAATTGCCCGATATATTACAAATTGCGGGCAAAAAACCATGGGAGGTTACACACCTTGATACGATGGAGCTTTGGAAGTTTGGAGATTATAAGAGCTACACATCTTTGCAACTATTAGCCGCCATATTTGATATTCCAACACCTAAAGACGATATTGACGGAAGTATGGTTGCCAAAGTGTATTACGAAGAAAAGAATTTAGAGAGAATAAAAACCTATTGCGCTAAAGATGTGGTAACCGTTGCAAGTATATTTCGAAAAATGAGAGGTGAGCAGCCCGTACGCGAAAATCAAATTGTGATAACCAATTAGTTTTATGCAACCTCGTATAGCTGTTATAGGTAGTGGAAGTTGGGCAACTGCGTTGGTAAAATTACTATCCAACAATTTGCAGGAGGTTAATTGGTTTATGCGCAATGCCGATGATTGCACCTATGTAAAACAAAACCTGCATAACCCCCGTTACTTAAGCTCTGTACAATTTGATAAAAACAAACTAAAATT
>CAJCJB010000183.1 GCA_903970545.1 Candidatus Saccharimonadota bacterium
AAAAAAGAGGGGAGCTAATGTTCTCTATTGATGGTACAGGTATGGCTGCGTTAATTGGCGCAGAGTATAAAGAAGTAAAGGAGATATTAAAAACCCAGTTTCCTGATATTGATATTGCCAACGTTAACACGCCTTCTCAAATGGTTATTTCTGGCCCCCTTGCATCATTAGAAAAGGCTGCTGATTATTTTGAAGAAGAAGGCTTGGTTTATATTCCTTTAAAAGTTAGCGGGGCTTTTCATTCAAGGTACATGAATCCGATAAAGGATAAGTTTGAGCAATTCATTAAAAGGAAACAACTAAAAAAATGTTTGATACCTGTAATCTCAAATTATACGGCAGCAACTTATCCGGATGATGTGGACGGGATAATGAAAAACATGGTTAACCAAATTGACAACCGCGTAAAATGGATGCAAAGCATAGAGTATGTTTTATTTCAAGGCGATTGCGATTTTATAGAAGTTGGACCGGGAGATATACTTACCAATATTATTAAGAAAATAAAAAAGTAATTTCGCGCTGTGAATATTGAAGAGAAAGAAGCCTTAATCCATAGCTTAAAAAGAGATGTAATTGAAATGCCTGCCGAAGGAACTGTTAAAGTAAACTTCGGTAAAGAAGCTATATATAAAATAATTCCGCACCGCCCGCCTTTTAATTTGATTACTTCCATTACAGCGATTAATCTTGGTAAGACAGTTATTGAAACAACAAGTTTTGTTGACCCAAATGACCCTGTATTTGCAGGTCACTTTCCGGGAATGCCTATGTATCCCGGTGTGTTCCTTATTGAAACTATGGGACAGGCGGGTTTGTGTATGTCTTATTTCCTAAAGAATAATACGACCGAGATTACAGAAATAAGTGAACCAGTAACCGGATTATTTACCCGCGTGCACAATACAGGCTTTATTAAAGGAGTTAAACCCGGTGATAATTTAACCATCAGAGTTAAATCGATAGAGGATGATGACTTTATGGGCTTAATGAGTGCGCAGGTATTAATAAATAATGAGATATATTCGCACAGTATTTTAGAAGTATATTATCCATAACAAAATCAATAAACGTTTATGCTAAAAAAGCGCATCGTAGTAACCGGAATGTCTATAAATACTCCCATTGGAGACAACCTAGATGCATTCCTTAATAACCTCTTGGCAGGTAAATCTGCCATTACCCGTTGGAAAACTCTTGATTCAAGCCGCATATACTCTAAAGTAGGTGGAGATTTAGGAGAGTATGACATTCATGCTAAAATAGAAAGCTACAAAGGCAGAATACCTGCAGATGTGTATGAGCGCATGCACAAATTTGCCGGTAAATTTCCTTTCTCTATTTCAGTGTCTTTGCAAATTGCTGTTGAAGCTTTCTTAGATTCGGGTTATATAAATGAAATTAAAGATGGTAACAATATTGCTACCGTTGTGGCAGGTCATAACCTGAACCAAAAATATACTTTCGAGAACCATGATGTATTTAATGATGAGCCAGAATTTGTAGATGGTTTATTTGCCCTTTATGGCTTAGATACGCACCACGTAGGTAGCGTAACCGATGTATTGCAATTACATGGGCCTGCTTATACCGTTGGCGGAGCTTGTGCAAGCGGTAACGTAGCTTTGCGTTGCGCGGTTGATGAAATACAATTACACGATGTAAATGTTGCGGCTGTTGTGGCGCCTATGTTAGATTACTCTCAGCTTGATATGCAGGGTATGGCCATTATGGGTGCTATTTCCTACAAATCATTTAACGATACTCCAGAGAAAGCAAGTCGCCCCTATGATACCAAGCGCGAAGGCTTTATTCCTTCTCATGGTGCTGCTGCTTTGATATTAGAAGACCTTGACCATGCTTTAGCAAGAGGCGCTAAAATTTATGCGGAGATATTGGGTGTGGAATCTTCTTCGGATGGATGTCATTTACCTCAACCATCTCAAGTAGGGCAAGCACGTTTAATGAAACGCTTATTGAAAAATGCAGGTGTGAAACCCGAAGAGGTTGATTATATCAATGCACATGCTACCTCAACTCCTTTGGGAGATTTAACTGAGCTTCGCTCTATTAAAGATGTGTTTGGTGAGCATTGCAAGAAACTAAAAATTAATGCACCTAAATCTATGTTGGGGCATACTTGCTGGTCTGCGGCTACGGTAGAGACGGTTGCTGCCATTCTTCAAATGAACAAAGGAGAATTACACCCTTCTATTAACATTGATAATCTTGACCCTGAAGTTGACATTGATGTTTGTCGTAATGAAAAGAAAAAACATGACGTAAACATTCTGCTTAAAAACTCTTTCGGTTTTGGAGGTATCAATAGCATTAGCTTAATTAAGAAGTACAAGAAATAGATGAAGATTTTTATTACAGGCGCTTCGCGCGGTATTGGTTACAGAACCATGACCATGGCTTTAGAGCGAGGTCATGATGTGGCTTTTACCTACAATAACCCCAATACCGATGTGCAAAAGATATTGGACGAAGCTAAGCGCATTGCACCTAATCAAATGTGCAAAGGTTATAAGCTAAATGTAAGGTATAACGAGGAAGTTGTAAATGTGGTGGATGCCGTGTTGGATGATTTTGACAGTATTGATACCGTTGTAAACAACGCGGCCATTAACCGTAACAACCTTGCTTTTAGCATGACGGACGAAGAGTGGGATGAAGTAATAGGCACTAACTTAAGCGGTACCTTTTATGTAATGCGCGCTTTCTTACCAACTTTTTTAGCTAACCGCAAAGGTCGCTTTGTAAACATATCATCTATTGCCAAAGGCGGTTTGTCGGGACAGGCAAACTATGCTGCCAGCAAATCGGGCTTAATTGGTTTATCGCGAACTATTGCTAAAGAATACGGACAAAAAGGTATTACCTGCAACGTGGTTGCCCCCGGTATGTTCGAAACCGACATGGTTAAAGAAAATCTGAGCGAACATAACCGTAATTTTTGGATACAGCATTGCCCCACCAAGCGCTTAGGACACTTGGAAGAATTAGCGGAAGTGGTTCTTTTTATTGGCTCTGATGCAGCAAGTTTTGTAAACGGACAAACCATTGAAGTAAACGGTGGTTTAGACTGGGCAGATTAAACTTCTTTTCCTCCTAACAGGAAGGAAGTCCCTCGAAACAGGAAAACATTCCCTCCTAATAGGAAAACGTTCCCTCCTAACAGGAAAACATTCCCTCGAAACAGGAAGGAAGTCCCTCAAAACAGGAAAACACTCCCTCCTAATAGGAAAACACTCCCTACTAACAGGAAAACCTTCCCTCCTTATAGCAAGGGAGCCCTTCACAATAGGACCCAAAAAGTAGGCTAATCACCTAAAATAAGTAGCTTTGCAGTCCATTTACAAAATGACGGAGAAAAAATACGGAATAGAAAAGATACGGGTGTACCCTACCGCCCTTCAACTGAATTTAGAAGAACTTGCTGTGGCACGTGGCTACGATGTGGCGCACATGAAAAAGGAACTGATGGTGGTAGAGCGCGGCGTGAACCCCCCTTGGGAAGACACGGTTACCATGGCTGTTAATGCAGCAAAGCCAATGCTTACGCAAGAAGATATTGATTCTATAGGTTTATTGATTGTGGCTACCGAAACAGGTTTGGATGGTGAGAAAGCATTAAGTTCGTGGGTGTTCGAGTATTTGGGTTTGCCAACTGCCTGCCGTCATTTTGAAATAAAGATTGCCTGTTACTCAGGTACGGCTGCGCTTAAAATGGCTGTGGGCTGGCTATCATCAGGTATGATTAAAAAAGGACAAAAAGCGTTGGTAATTACTACCGATGAAAGTCTGAACTCGGTGCTTAAGCCCTGGGAATATATTTGCGGAGGTGGCTCGGTGGCGCTTTTGGTTTCTGATAAGCCTGATTTTCTTGAATTGGAAATAGATAAGTTTGGTTTATATGCCCATGAGGTTGCCGATGTTATTCGCCCCTTGCCTTGGTTAGAAACCGGTAACAGCGAGTATAGTCTGTTCTCATACATGGAAGCTTTGGCTGCTACTTATGAGGATTATATTGCCACTGTTGGCGAGATTGATTTTAATACCTACTTCAAGAACAATATCTATCACGTTCCGTTTAGCGGCATAAGCTTTAGGGCGCACAAGCTATTGATAGGCATGAGCGCTGATGTTACGATTGAACAGGTAAACGAAAGTTTCAAAACCAAGGTATTGCCTTCTATTACGTATGCTAAGCATATTGGCGCTACCTATGGCGGAAGTATATTTCTTGCTTTGTTGGGTACTATTGATACCGTTGCCGATTTAAAAGCGGGAGACCGCATGGGTATATTCTCTTATGGTTCGGGTTCTTGTGCCGAGTTTTACAGCGCGTTGATTACCCCAAAATCTAAAGAAGTAGCCAAGCAGGCAGGCATACAACAATTGCTTGATAAGCGTTATAGCATTACCGTTGCGCAATACGAGGCTATGGAAGCCGACAGAGAGCGCCGCATTAAAGAAGGCGACTTTGAACCCAACTACAACATGGTGCCTGGCTTATACGATGCTGCCTATAAAGACAAAGGCTTGCTAATTTACAAAGGCTCTAAAGGTTACTACCGGACTTACGGGTTTAGTTAGGTATTAAAATATTTTCAAATTAATATAATTATGACTACTCCAAAGATTAACCCTTCTAATCATTTTTTAGCAAATGTTTTCGTTGAGAATATTGAGAATCAAATAGTCGAATTCACTAACGAGCTTAAGGCTGATGAAGCATTTGCCGTTTATGTATTGTTAAACGATGGCTCAAGAATTTTTGCTTCTTGGTTTGGATATCATAATCCGCATTTAGTCATTATTGAAGGAACTAATGATAAAAAACAAGAAGTAAAACTACTTCTTCATATGAACGAGGTTCAAATAATTTTAATAAAAGATAAAAAAGACAATTTTAAAGACCGACAAAAAATTGGCTTTCAACAAAAAGAAGATACCTCATCCGAGGAAATCAAATAGTTTGTTAATAAAGAACTAAACATCTTCTTTAACTTCCCAAACCAAGCCCTACCGGTTTAAAAGCATTGTTTTAGGGTTTTTAAGTAAGCTTGAAGACTTTTGGAGTGAGCTTGAAAGGTTTTCACGGTTGCGTGAAAAGTCCTGACGATAGCGTGAAAGGTTTTGGTGGTAACGTGAAGTCTTTTCATGGTAGCGTGAAATGTTTTGGCGTTAACGTGAAGTGTTTTCACGGTAACATGAAATGTTTTGACGGCAGCGTGAAAGGTTTTGGTGGTAACGTGAAATGTTTTCAAGTTAGCTTGAAGATTTTTGGAGGAAGCTTGAAAGGTCAAAAAATAAGCTTTTGGAGTTGGTAGTATTCCCTATTACCTTCTAAAGCAATAATTCTTACCTTTGAAGCTCCAAAATGTTTAAAGAAATAACCATCCCACCGCTTTTAAGTCATTCGTCTATCAGGGCTTTAACTAAGCGCATTACGCAGGCAGAAACCGATAATGTGCGCTTCGTTATATTAAAAGGGAAGGATACTGTTTTTTGTAATGGTTTAGACCTTAATTGGGTTACTAAAAACACACCTACAAATACCCTGAAAGATTGGTATGCCAGTAAAAAAGTGGTTTCTTATTTCTACCGTAATACGCATATCCGTAAGGATATGGAAGCATACGGTGCTTTTCTTAAGAAACTGCAAACCGGTTACTTTGTTTCCATAGCTTTAATATCGGGTACGGTATCAGGTGGTGGTATGGGCATTGCCTGTGCCTGCGATTATGTGATAGCTGATGAAACAAGCACTTTCTCATTGCCTGAGGGCTTATTAGGCTTGGTTCCGGGTATGATATTACCTGCTTTACTAAACCGACTAACTACCCAACAAATAAAAAAGATGGTACTTACCGGACAAAAATACCCAAGCAACATAGCACTTCAATGGGGTATTGCGGATGAGGTGGTTAAAAACGAAGAGTTGCAAACAGCACTTACGCAGGCATTGAACAGCATGAAATCGTGCAAGCAAAAACCCGTAGGTAAATTAAAACAACTGTTATATAATTCTCATATAGATAAAGATGATTTAGCTGCACAGGGCATGGATGTGCTTTCTGCTAAACTAAAAGATACCGAAGTAAGCGCGCGTTTAAAAAACCTTGCTGAGTTTATGGAAGATTAAATAACCTGCTTAATCTTTCCCCGCTTAATAAACTTACCGTTACCTTTTTGCAACAATAGCTTATCATTCTCTACGGCAACTTTACCACGCAGTAATACGGTTTCGCATTTGCCGGTTACTTCCAATCCTTCGTAAGCAGAGTAATCAACACGCATGTGATGTGTTTTAACCGAGATAGTATGTTTTTTAGTCGGGTTAAATATTACCACATCGGCATCTGCACCAATAGCTAAAGTACCTTTGTTAGGATACATGCCAAATATTTTTGCGGCATTGGTAGAAGTAACCTCTACATACTTAGATAAAGAAATCTTTCCTTTATGCACTCCTTCAGAAAACAGAAACTCCATGCGGTGCTCTATGGCAGGGTGACCGTTGGGTATTTTAGAGAAATCATGTTCGCCCATTTTCTTTTGCTCCCACATAAACGGGCAATGGTCGGTACCAACCGTTTGTATCAATCCCTGATTAATACCATTCCATAAGGCAGTTTGGTCTTTCTTCTCGCGCAAGGGTGGACTCATCACCCATTTAGCGCTTTCAAAACCTTTGTCGTATAAAGATGCATCAATCATTAAGTATTGCGAACAGGTTTCCACATATACTTTTTGGTTGCGCAGGGTTGCTCTTCTAACGGCATTCAAGGCACCTTCGCAAGTCATGTGCACAATATAACCGGTGCAGCCTGTATAATGCAACATATCGGCAAAACGTGCAGAGGCCTCTGCTTCGGTAACTTCAGGTTGAGATAAATAATGGTATAGCGGAGATAATTTCCCCTCTTTACGGTGTTTGGCAATCAGGGCATCAATCATATCCCCATTGGTAGCGTGCACGGTAACCATGCCTCCGTGTTCTTTAACTACCTTCATCAGGTTTACCATCTGCCCGTCGTCAATCATCAGTGCGCCTTTGTAAGCCATAAAAGTTTTAAAGGAGTTGATGCCTTCTTTCTCTATCATATCAATCACTTCTTTGGCAACGGCATCATTAAAATCGGTTACCGCCATGTGGTACGAATAATCTCCTATGGCTTTAGCAGAGCGTTTTTGCCAGGCATGCAGCGCATTATATAAAGTATCACCCTGTGTTTGCAGAATGAAATCAATAACGGTTGTTGTACCCCCGTGCAAAGCAGCACCCGTACCGGTTTCATAATCATCACTGGATGAGGTACCCATAAAAGGCATATCCAGATGCACATGCGGGTCTATCCCTCCCGGAAAAACAAGTTTGCCTGTTGCATCTATGGTTTTCTCTGCTTTGTAAGCTAAGTCTTTGCCAATGGCAACAATCTTTTCTCCTTCAATGTAAATATCTGCTGTAAAATCTTCTGAGGCAGTTACTACGTGTCCGTTTTATATCAGTATCGACATCTCTTTCTTATTAAGTGTTATTTAATCAACTCCAATATCCTCATTCCAAAGTTTTGGATTCTTCGCAATAAAATTATTCATCATATCAATGCACTCCTGGCTGTTCAGGTCTATCACTTCTACACCATGGCTTTGCATAAACTCCTTAGCTCCGCTAAATGTTTTAGATTCGCCCGCATATACCTTCTTAATACCAAACTGAACAACCGCGCCCGCGCATAAATAGCAAGGCATCAGGGTAGAATACAAAACGGTTCCTTTATAATTACCCACACGCCCGGCATT